>JAQUKF010000005.1:0-5134 GCA_028719265.1 Candidatus Omnitrophota bacterium | reverse complement strand
GGTAATTCGTCTCCCCGGCGAACCTTCTCGATCTCCTGTTCCTCTTCCGCCAAAAGCTCCTGCATCTGCTCGTCGAAAGAAGCAGCCAGCATCTTCGCCTCATCGTTATCGCTGAAATCGAACTTCTCTACTTTCTTCTTATCTATCCCCAGGACCTGGGCTAAGCGCACATTCTTTTCTATCTGCAGGAACTCTATCTCCTGCTTATAATAGGCCTTTAGTTCCCTGATCTTGGCCAATTCCTTTGTCTTCTCTTCTTTTGTCTTGCGGCCGCGGTCTTTGCGCTGAAAAACATGTACGTCGATAACTACGCCTTCTACGCCGGGAGGAACAACCAAGGAAGTATCGCGTACATCCCCTGCCTTTTCACCGAAGATCGCCCGCAGCAGCCTTTCTTCGGGGCTCGGCTCGGAATCCGTCTTCGGGGTGATCTTACCCACCAGGATATCCCCGGGGCCAACTTCTGCGCCTACGCGGATAATCCCGTCCTCATCCAGATTCTTCAGGGCTTCCTCGCTTACGTTGGGTATATCGCGGGTGATCTCCTCATTACCCAACCTGGTCTCGGCGGCTTCGATCTCAAATTCTTCGACATGTATAGAAGTAAAGGTATCGTCCTTGATCAGCTTCTCGCTTACCAGGATTGCGTCTTCAAAGTTATACCCCCTCCACGGCATAAAAGCTACCAGGACATTCTTGCCTAAAGCTAATTCCCCTTCCTTGGTGGCAATGCCGTCTGCTATCGGTTGACCTGCCTCCACGCGTTCGCCTAATTCCACCAACGGCCTCTGATTAATAGTCGTGTCGGCGTTGGTGCGCAAGAATTTCTTTAAATGATATATTTTTTTGCCGACAGTGATCGAAGAAGAATCAACGCTGGTCACCTTCCCGCTCTCTTCGGCTATAACCACGGTCCCCGAATCCTGGGCTACCTTGCCTTCCATATCGGTACCGACCAACGGAGATTCGGTGATCATCAACGGAACGGCCTGGCGCTGCATGTTCGACCCCATAAGCGCGCGGTTGGCATCGTCATGCTCAAGGAACGGGATAAGCGCGGCGGCAACAGAAACCAGCTGCTTGGCGGAAACATCCATATACTGCACGTCTTTGGCCGGGACTTTCGGGAAATCCTCTCTATAGCGGCAGGTAACAAATTTATCCACAAATCTTCCTTCGCTATCCAGGGCGACGTCCGCCTGGGCGATAATCTTGTCCTCTTCTATGTCGGCGGTTAAATACTCGAATTTCTTTGTCACCCTGCCGTCCTCCACCTTGCGGTAAGGAGTCTCGATCAGGCCAAGGGAGTTTATGCGGGCAAAACAACTTAAGGAAGCGATCAAACCGATATTCGGGCCTTCGGGAGTCTCGATAGGGCAAACCCTTCCATAGTGCGAAGGATGTATATCACGGACCTCAAAACCGGCCCTTTCCCGGGAAAGGCCTCCGGGGCCTAAAGCGCTTAAGCGGCGTTTATGGGTCATCTCGGCCAGGGGGTTAATCTGATCCATAAACTGGGATAGCTGGCTGCGGCCGAAGAAATCCCTGATTTGGTTGCTCAAAAGCTTGGAATTAATCAAATAGTGCACATTCAAATTGTCGAATTCCCCTAGAATACTCAACCTTTCCTTGATCGAGCGTTCAACCCTGGAAAGCCCTATGCGCACCTGATTCTGCACCAGCTCGCCCACGCTTTTTACGCGACGGTTACCCAAGTGGTCAATATCGTCGATCTTACCCTCCCCTGAATTCAACTTTATGAGGTATTCAATCACCTTGATCACCGTATCGGAATCAAGTATCCTTTTTTCCAAGGAAACGTTCATCCCCAGCTTGCGGTTCAGGATAAAACGCCCGGCCCTCTCCAGATCATATCTGGCTGGATCAAAGAACAACCTGTAGAATAAACCTTCGGCCGCCTCTTTGGTAACCGGCTCCGTGGGGCGCATCTTGCGGTAAAAATCAAGATATGCCTCCTCTTTATTCTTTGTGTAATCTTTTTTCAGGGTATTTATGATCTCTGGGTATTCTTTGCCGAAAGCGGCAAATATCTGATTGTCTTCTGAAAAACCAAGGATCCTTAGAATCTGGGTTGCGGGGAAATTCCTGCGGCGGTCAACATAAGCGGTGATGGTTTCGGTGAGGTCGTATTTAAACTCCAGCCAGGCGCCGCGGTAAGGGATAACGCGGCCGTAAAATATCTTCTTCCCTGTCGGATGCAGTTCTTCTTCAAAGGATACACCCGGAGAACGCTGCAATTGGCTGACCACCACACGTTCGTCTCCGTTTATGATGAAAGTACCGGTTTCGGTCATCAAAGGTATTTCGCCGAAATAGGCGTCCTGCTCCTTTGTCTCCCGCGGAGTAGTCAAACGGAACCTTACTTTTAAAGGAGAGGCATAGGTCAATGAACGGTTCTTGGATTCGCCTATTGTGTACTTAGGCTTACCCAGAGAATAGCTTATAAAATCAAGCTTTACCGAACGGTCGGGGCTTTCAATTGGGAATATCTCACCGAAAACCTCCTGCAGACCCTGGTTCTTTCTTTCGTCGGGCCGCACATCCATTTGCAGAAATTCACGATAAGTATCGAGTTGTACGTCCAAAAGATTCGGTAAATCGTAAACTTCTTTTATCTTGGCAAAACTTTTGCGTTTATTCATGATCACCTATGGCTGGTTTCAGCCTAGCTTTAATTACCTATGTTTACCCAGACTTACTTGTATTTAACTGAGTTTACTTTAATTCTACGGTAGCGCCGGCTGCCTCTAACTTCTTCTTCATCTCGGCAGCTTCATCCTTTGTCGCGCCTTCTTTAACCGGCTTAGGAGCGGCATCTACCAGATCCTTGGCCTCTTTCAATCCCAGGCTGGTAATGGCACGCACCTCTTTAATAACCGCGATCTTGTTGGCACCGGCATTAGCCAGCACAACTGTAAAGACACTCTTTTCCTCCGCGGCGGCGGCAGGAGCTGCGGCACCTGCGGCAGGAGCTGCGGCCACAGGCATATTGGCGCTCACGCCGAATTTCTCCTCCAAAGCCTTGACTAAATCCGAAAGCTCCAAGACGCTCATCGTCTCTATAGACTTGATCAATTCTTCCAATTTTTCAGCTGCCATTTCTTCCTCCTTGTGTACAAACACACACCGGCGCAACACAAGATTGGCGCCGGGTGCTTTTGTATGTTATTTTGATTTACTCTGTCTGATCTGATCTATACAATAAACAAACTTTTTCAAAGTTTGATTTAGTACAACCACCAGCTTGACTATCGGACCGTTCAGCGCGCAGACTACCTGAGCCCTAAGCACATCCACGGACGGCAGCTTACTCATAGTCTCGATATCGCCTGAAGTCAGGAGCTTCTTTTCCAACAGCCCGCCTTCCAGGACAAGCTTTTCGTGCTCTTTGCGGAAATTACAAAGTATCTTCGAGATACCTACCGGTTCATCCTTGAAGAAAATAAAACCGCACGGCGATTCGATTGACTTGATCAAATCATCCAGCCCCAGACCCTTCATTGCCCTTCTGGCCACACTGTTCTTTACCACGAAAAGATCGGAACCGCTTGTCTTAAGCGATTTCCTTAAAACGCTCATATCCGGGCTGGCTACGCCGGAATACTTTATGATAATAATCCCCTTGGACGATTTAACCCCGTCCTTGATGCGGCTTTCCGATGCCTCTTTTACTAATAATCCGATTTTTTTCATGTTATAGACTCTTCGCGCCTTAAACTTGTTTTAACAACTGATCATTAAACCGGGATTCATGGAAGCGGAGATACTCAAGCTCTTTACGAATTTACCCTTTACCGAGGCGGGCTTTGATTCGCTGATCGCCTCTATTACCCTTGATGCGTTATCATTCAGCTGGTCTTCGGTAAAAGAAACTTTACCTACGGACAGATGAATCCCGCCCTGCTTATCAACGCGAAATTCAACCTTCCCCCTGCGCACATCCTCTATTGCCTTGGTTATATCGTTAGTGACCGTTCCGGTCTTCGGGCTGGGCATCAGTCCGCGCGGCCCCAGGACCTTGCCTAATTTACTTAAATCCTTCATCATTTCCGGGGTGGATATGGCGCAATCAAAATCCAGAAATCCCGCGCCTACTTTATCGATCAGCTCGGTTCCTCCGACGTAATCCGCCTTCGCTTCCCTGGCCTGTCTCTCGTGCTCACCCTTGCAGAATACAGCCACGCGCACCTTCTTTCCGGTACCATGGGGAAGCACGACCGTACCGCGTACCATCTGGTCGCTCTTTTTGGTATCAACGTTCAAATTAAAATGCAGGTCAATCGAGCCGTCAAACTTTGGTTTAGGCAGCTTCTTCAATAAGATAATCGCCTCCTTCAACTGATAAAGTTTGTCGTGCTCAACCTGCTTAACCGATTCTTTATATCTCTTGCTGTAAGTTTTCATCTTTATCCCTCAACCGCAATACCCATGCTGCGCGCGGTACCTTCAATAATCTTGACTGCCTCTTCCATGCTGGCGGTGTTCAGATCCGGGAGCTTAAGCTTGGCTATCTCCTCCACCTGTTTTTTGGTCACCTTTCCGATAGTCTCTTTACCGCTGATACCCGAAGCCTTAGCCAGGTTGGCGGCTCTCTTTAAGAGGATCGACGAAGGAGGACTCTTTATAATAAAGGTAAAGCTCCTGTCCTCATATACACTGATGACTACGGGCAGGATCAGGCCGTCCTTGCCTTTTGTCTGGTCGTTGAACTGTTTGCAAAACTGCATGATGTTTACGCCGTGCTGGCCTAAGGCAGGACCGACCGGAGGCGCAGGGTTTGCCTGTGCTGCCGGGACGTGTAATTTAATCTGAGCCTTGATCGCTTTTGCCATGATTATACCCTCTCCACCTGCCAGTATTCCAGTTCCACCGGCGTAGAGCGCCCGAATATGGAAACGCTTACCTTGACTTTCCCTTTCTCGGGATAAATTTCCTCGATTACGCCGTTAAAATTAAGGAACGGCCCTTCGTTAACCCTAACCTGCTCTCCTTTGTCGAAGACCACCTTGGGAGACGGCTTAGCCGCTGTCTCCTTGGTACGCTTAAGGATATTATCCACCTCTTCCTGCGGAAGCGGAACCGGCTTACGGCCTAATCCGATGAACCCGGTCAC
>JAQUKF010000004.1 GCA_028719265.1 Candidatus Omnitrophota bacterium | reverse complement strand
TCCACTTCATCGCCTTCTGCCAGGGATTTATAACCTTCTCCTGTGATAGCGCTGAAATGCACGAATACGTCTTTGCCGTCTTCAGAAGTAACAAAGCCGTAGCCTTTTTGATTTGAGAACCACTTTACTTTACCTTTTGCCATCTTTTAATTCTCACCTCCTCTACAGATAAAAAAATCCGCAAAGCATGGTTCGTTATCTGTTGCTGCTTTGCGGTTTATGCTCCAAACTAAACAATTTCTTTACTTCTCCTCTAAAAGCCTATATTAAAAGTAAATATAGCACGAAATACTGGTTTGTCAACATTTTTTATGTTTTCTTTACCATATAACGGCAGTTTGTCAAAATGAGGGATATCCTTCTTCCGGGCTTTCCTTGCCGGCCACAAAGAGGGGATTTAAAAGTTTTATCGAGAGAATTGACTATTGGCTAGGAATTGGTATAATGTGGGACAAATTGCCGTATTACCGTTAATGGGTGATTCAACTTTTGCTGGCGTAGCTCAGTTGGCAGAGCAGCGCTTTCGTAAAGCGCGGGTCGGAGGTTCAACTCCTCTCGCCAGCTTTTTAAAAATTGCAACCATGGCCAGATTCCGTGAAGTTTTAAAGAACCGTAATTTCTTCCTCCTTTGGCTGGGACAGATAATTTCCCAGTTGGGGGACAGGCTTGGGCAAATGGCCCTGATCGCCTTTGTTTACATGCGCGCGCCGGGTTCCACCCTGCAGATTGCCAAGATACTTTCATTTACCATAATTCCTGTATTTGTCATAGGGCCGCTGGCCGGGGTTTATGTCGACCGCTGGGACAGGCGCAGGACTATGTTTATCTGTGATTTCTTGCGCAGCCTGTTGGTTTTAGCCATACCCCTGTTCCTTTTTTATGCCAGGAACCTCGCCTTCGTTTACCTGGTAATTTTCCTCACATTTTCCATAGGCAGGTTTTTTGTCCCGGCCAAGCTTTCTATTGTCCCGGATTTGGTGGATAAAAAGGATTTGTTGATCGCCAATTCGTTGATTAATACGACTGGGATGATCGCGGCAACCTTGGGGTGCGGGATAAGCGGAGTGCTTGTGGAATGGATGGGGGCTAAGAGCGGATTTTATCTCAATTCATTGACCTTCCTGTTTTCCGGGGCGCTTATTTTCTTGATCTCTAAGAGATTCGCGGTAAATATGGATTTCAAGACCGTGGGGCATGAGATCATGGAGGTGATCAGCAAATCGGTATTCCAGGAGGTCAAAGAGGGGGTCTTTTATTTTATCCGCAAGAAAGATATCCGTTTTACTGCCGGGATTATCTTCGCTCTTTGGTCGGCGTTGGGTGCGGTCTACGTTGTCATCATTGTTTTTGTGCAAAACACCTTGCATTCCACGACAAAAGACCTTGGCCTTTTGGTCATGTTCTTGGGGATAGGGCTATTTCTGGGGTCCCTGGTTTACGGCAGGTTTGGCCACCGTATCGCCCATTACAAAGTCATTTTTTCTTCGCTTGTCCTAAGCGGGATAATGCTTGTCATTTTTGCCATGGGAATATACAATTATCCCAATTTTGGAATGGCAGCCCTATTGGCCCTGTGTTTGGGGTTGACCGTAGCTCCCATCATGATCGCCTCCAATACCATAATCCATAGCGTCAGTGATAATGACATGCTGGGAAAGATCTTCAGTTCATTTGAGATCGTCATGCATTTGGGGTTTCTTCTGTTTATGTTCCTAAGCAGTATGTTGGCGGAAAGATTTTCTCATTTACTGATCCTGGTCGTCGTGGGCGTCTTACTAAGCCTGTTGGGATTGGTTAATTTATTCTTTAACCGGAAGGTAAAATGGTTAAGCTAGCGGAAAATAAGCATTATTCGGAAAACAAGGCGGTCGAAAGATTCCCGGTCCCCGCAAAGGTGTATCTGCCTTTGATCCAGCATCTGGGTAAGGCTTGTAACCCGGAAGTGAAAGTCGGGGATACGGTCAGCTTAGGCCAAAGGATAGCCGGCGTACAGGCAAACGTTTATGCTCCTATCCATGCTTCTATATCCGGGGTAGTCGCCGCGATAAAAGAATGTCCTCATCCTGTCCTGGGCAGGGCAAAAGCTATTGTACTGGAAGGCAACGGTCTGGAAGAAGATAAAAATTTTACCCTGAGAAACAGACAGGAGGTAGAGAGTCTTAGCCTTGTTGATATAAGGAATATTGTTTTAGAGGCGGGAATAGTGGGTATGGGGGGAGCTAGTTTTCCCACGCACATAAAACTTAACCCTCCCCGGCAGCTGGACACCCTGATCATAAACGGGGCGGAATGCGAACCGTATTTGACCGCGGACAGCCGGCTGATGGTTGAGAAAAAAGCGGAGATAACCGAAGGGATAGCGTTGATTGCTTCCCGTTTGAAGATAAAAGAAGTTTATATCGGGATAGAAGATAATAAGCCCGAGGCGATCCAGGCATTTTCAGGCGTCCCCGGGATCAAGGTCAAGGTTTTGAAGTCGGATTATCCGCAGGGCGGAGAAAAGCAGCTGATCCGCAATATACTGGGGAAGGAGATACCCCGAGGGAAGCTGCCTTTTGACGTAGGCGTCCTGGTGCAAAATGTAGCTACGGTTTATGCGGTATATGAAGCGGTTTTTAAGGGCAGGCCTTTGATGGAAAGAGTGGTTACAGTTACCGGCAGCTGCCTGAAGAATCCCAGGAATCTGCTTGTGCGCTTGGGAACGCCGATAAAGGATTTGATTGATTTCTGCGGACCTCTCCGCGAAGAGCCGGCCAAGATCATTATCGGAGGTCCGATGATGGGCATAGCCCAATATACGGACGAGGTCCCGGTCATAAAATCAAGCGGGGGGATCCTGCTGATGGGCGCGCAAGAAGCCAAGACCTTAGAGGAAGGACCTTGTATACGTTGTGCGGCATGCGTGCGTTCCTGCCCCGTAGGATTAATGCCTTGCCAGATCAATCTGGCTTCGGAGAGGGCCCTATGGTCGTTAACCAAGGAATACGGGGCGGGGGATTGCATTGAGTGTGGAATATGTAATTACGTTTGTCCGGCGAACCGCAGGCTGCTTCAGACGATCAAAAGGGCAAAGCTGGAGGGGGCCAGAGCATGAGAGAGACATTACGTTACGGTTTGATCCTGGCTTTTATTTGTACAATTGCCGGCGGGTTGCTGGCCGGCGTCAATACGCTTACGCATCCCAGGATAGTGGCGCAGGCGTTGGCCGAAGAGCAGAATGCGCTTAAAGAGGTTATGCCTCAGGCGGCAGAGTTCAGCGAGGTAAGAGAAGGCGAAAATCTCCTGTATTACAAGGCGTTGGACAGTCAGGGTAAAGTGATTGGTTTTGTTTTTAAGGCCAGCGCCAAAGGATATTCCAGCGTGATTGAAACATTGGCAGGTATATTTCCCGATGAGAAGATAAGCGCAATCAAGGTAATATCCCTGAATGAAACCCCGGGGCTGGGAATGCGCGTGGCAGAAAGCAGCTTTACCGATCAGTTCCGCGGCCGGGATGCCTTGAGTCTCTCAGGGGTACAGGCTATCTCGGGAGCGACAATTTCCAGCCGGGCGGTAATGGACTCGGTGATCAAGAAGGCGCGCCAACTTAAGGATCTTATGAATAATGAGAAATAATCTTATAGTTTCCGGTTCTCCGCACATCCATAAAAATGAGTCTGTCCCCCGGATTATGTGGACGGTCGTGCTCAGCACTATACCCGCAGGCATTGCCGGTATAATTATATTCGTCATAGATGCCCTTTGGGTAATTCTTGCCGCCGTCGCCGCCGCGGTGCTGACCGAAGCGGTATTCGAAGTTTTGACCGGCAGGAAGATTACGGCGGCGGATGGGTCGGCCGTAATTACCGGGATACTCTTGGCTTATAATCTTCCTCCTAACGTGCCTTTGTGGATGCCGGTAGTGGGGGCGGCATTCTCCATCGCTATCGGCAAGCAGGTTTTTGGCGGGCTGGGACAGAATATCTTCAATCCCGCGCTCATCGGCAGGGTGTTTCTTATGGCCTCTTGGCCCAGATACATGACTACCTTTACCAGGCCTTTCAGTTATGATGCGGTAACTTCGGCTACCCCGCTGGCCGCGCTTAAGGAGGGAAAGGTTCTTGAGCATTTGTCTTACCTGGATATGTTCCTGGGCAGGCGCGGAGGATGCATCGGAGAGGTTTGCATCCTGGCTTTATTGATCGGAGCGGCGATCCTTTTGATAAAAGGATACATTTCATGGCATATTCCGGTAAGCTATATTTTGACTACGGCAATATTTACTTATGTATTTGGGGCCAGCCAGCTCTTTCATGGCGACTGGCTTTTCCATATATTGAACGGAGGATTGATCCTGGGGGCATTTTTCATGGCCACCGATTATGTAGCTACGCCTTTGACCATAAGGGGTCAGTTCATCTTCGGGATAGGGTGCGGCCTGCTTACGGCGATCATCCGGATCTGGGGAGGCTACCCGGAAGGGGTATCATACGCGATATTGATGATGAACGCGGCCTCTCCGTTTATCGACCGTTATACCAAGAACAGGATTTACGGAACTAAGTAGCCTTGCGGGTTTGGCCCGGAGGTAATTCTTAGGCAGGATAAGGAGACAATGAAAAAGTTAGTCAAGGAATTCACGAAAGGCATCATAAAGGAGAATCCCACTTTTGTCCTGGCTTTAGGGTTATGCCCGACCCTGGCGGTTTCAGTCTCGGTGGCCAACGCCATCGGGATGGGAGTGGCGGCTACTTTTGTTCTTTTGGGCTCAAGCGTGATCATCTCCCTGGTCAAAGGGTTCATTCCCGGCAAGATACGCATCCCCTGTTTTATCGTAATCATAGCTACCTTTGTGACTATCACCGAATTATGCCTGAAGGCCTACAGCCCGGTTCTTGACCGCGCCCTGGGGATATATGTTCCGTTGATTGTCGTCAATTGCATAGTCCTGGGCCGCGCCGAGGCGTTTGCCTGCAGGAATAATCTTGCCAGCGCGTTCTTCGACGGGCTGGGTATGGGGGTGGGTTTTACACTGGCGCTTATCCTTATTTCGGCGATAAGGGAGGTTTTGGGTTCGGGTAAAATACTTGGGCATACACTGGTCAACGGTTTTGAGCCAGTGTTTGTCTTTGGCATGCCTTCGGGCGCGCTCCTGGTGATCGGATTATTGCTGGGCTTGTTCAACCTTATCAAAAACAGGAAAACATGAACATTCAACAATTTTTAGGAATATTCATTTCTTCCGTATTCATTTATAATGTCATATTGTCGCGTTTCCTGGGATTATGTCCGTTTGTGGCCATATCCAAGGATACCAGGCAGGCATTTGCCATGAGCGCGGCGGTCACCTTTGTAATTACCGCCTCTTCCGTCGTGACCTGGTTCATTTACCGTTTCCTCCTGCTTCCGTTCAACCTGGCGTATCTGCGCACGCTTTCTTTTGTGCTGGTGATCGCCGCCCTGGTGCAGTTGATCGAGATGGTGATCAAGAAGGCCAGCCCCGTTTTATACCGGGCCTTCGGCATCTATCTTACCTTGATTACCACTAACTGCGCAGTATTGGGCGCGGCGGTATTGAATGTGGATATGTTTTTCGCAAACGGCAAGCCGGTGCCGGGTAGTTTTTATTATTCTTTATTCCAGGGGTTTTGTATGGGGTTGGGATACACATTGGCCATGCTCATTATGTCCGGGATAAGGGAGAGGCTTGAGTTTTGCAATGTTCCCAAGGCGATGAGGGATTTTCCCCTGGCCTTCGTCATCGCCTCGGTCTTGAGCCTGAGCTTTATGGGTTTCAGCGGGTTTAAATTCTAATGGAAATATTAAGCGCTATATTAATACTGGGTTCCTTGGGACTGCTGTTTGGTGTAGGTTTGGCTTTTGCTTCCAAGAAGCTGGCCGTGCAGGTTAACCCAAAATTAGAAGAATTGCAGCATCTTTTGCCCGGCTCCAACTGCGGCGCATGCGGCAACCCCGGATGTTTTGGTTTTGCCGAAAGCCTGATGCAGGGCAAAAGCAGCGTAGATGGCTGCCGTGTTTGCAGCGATGAGATCAAAGAGAAGATCGCCCGCCTGATGGGGCTTAAGCTTGAAAAGCAGTCCAGAAAGGTCGCGACCCTGCATTGTAACGGAGGATTGAAGGTAAAGGACAGGTATATATATAACGGGGTTAACGATTGCGTTACGGCCAATTTGGTTCTGGGAGGCCAGAAGGCCTGTGTTTTCGCGTGCCTTGGCTTCGGCACGTGCCAAAAGGCATGTCCTTTTGGGGCGATTACCATGTCGGAGGAAGGGCTGCCTGTAATAGACAAGGACAAATGCCGTTCCTGCAACAAGTGCGTGCTGGCATGCCCCAAAAAATTGATCTCGCTGGTTCCCGTCTCCAACAATGTCTATGTTGCCTGCAGTTCGCATGATGCGGGCAGGGAGGTAAAGGCGGTCTGCCCCGTAGGCTGCATATCCTGCAGGTTGTGCGAGAAGGCCTGTAAATTCGACGCCATCCATGTCATAGGCAATCTGGCAGTGATCGATTATCATAAATGCACCGCCTGTAAAGAGTGCGTAAAGGTCTGTCCCTCCAAGACCATAAGGGTAAAAGAATAAGCCGTACGTTTTTCTTCAGGTTTGACTTTTAGTTATGATGCATAAACGACTTGAAAAAAGGAAAAAGGCGGGAGTGAATTTAGCCGTATTTGCTTCTGGTAACGGGAGTAATTTCTCGGCGATTGTCAGGGCATCCAGGCAGGGGAGGATAAAGGTTTCTTCCTTGATTCTGGTTTGCGACAACCCGGAAGGCTTTGTGCTGGAGCGGGCCAGGAAAGCCGGTGTGCGGGTTATCCTGGCCAGCCGCAGGGATTTCTCCAGCCGTAGGGATTTCGAAGCGGCGATAATCCAGAGATTGAGGTATTACAAAATAAACCTGATCGCCTTGGCGGGGTTCATGCGCATGCTCAGCCCCGGCTTTGTCAAAAAGTACCGCCACCGCATCATAAACATACATCCTTCGCTGCTTCCCGCCTTCAAGGGGGCAGATGCCATAAAGGACGCCTTGGTCCATAAAGCCTCTTTTACCGGAGTAACAGTGCATTTCGTGGATGAAGAGATGGATCATGGCCCGGTCATTATGCAGAAACGGATAATGATCGGCTCCGGGGAAGGCCTGGCTTCGCTTGAAAAAAGGATACACAGGCTTGAACACAGGATGTACCCGCAGGTAATCCGGTCTCTTTGCGGCAGGAAGGTAAAACCAGGGAAAGGGCGCTGTTAAATTTATTCTTTAGGGCCGGACAAGACAGCCGTCTGGTTCAAGATCATTTTTGCCCCGCTGGCCAGATTGCTCATCTCCACGATCGAGAAATCCTTGAAGGCGTAGGTATTTAAGGTCAGGGATACTACTTTTGCTACCTCCCGGTCTATGTCCACGTTTTTATCTACTTCCGGTTTCTGGAATTTCATCCTTATCCTGCCCTGGATCTGCCCGGCCAGGAATTCCTCTAAGGGTATATCGTAATATACCATGTGTTTCCCATCCCTGTCTCCGATGATCTGGCCGGAAATTTGCGTGTTCTGGACGATACGGTGCTGGTATTCCGTCTGGGAGATAAACCCGTAAGATATTTTTTTCAGGTCCAAACAATGGAAAACCTGTCTTAGCTCAAAACCGTTTGCGATATCCGCCGTAACGATGCAGAAAAACATCGGGTTGTTCTTGTCCTGTTTATTGTCCGTGCTGAAAAGCACCCTGCGGATTACCTGCAGCACGTTGAATATTTTCTTGTTTACCGACTTATCCAAAGTCATCTCCTGCTGCCTCTCTATTTCCGGCACCGGTTTAACCATGTAATTTATCCTCAAGACCCTTTCGTCAAACTGGTTCTTTCTGTCTTCTACCAGGAATCTTTCGACATATTTTTCCGGCTCAGGAGACTTTACGACTATGTTTTCCAGGGGCATATATACCCAGAAGGTGCGTCCGGTCAGGTTGGTTACGATATCCAGCCCGTATTCTTTTTTGCATATGTCCTTTACAGCTTTGGATATGTCCTCTTTCAGGAATGAAGGGGTAGTAGAAGAAGTGCAGGCGGATAAGAAGAATATAAATGGTATGAGCTTAAGGACGGCTTTTGCCAAACTCTTTGAAGATAGCTTCGATCTCGTCATAATTAAGTTCGCCCTTAGTTACCAGCTCTTTGGCCAAGCGGTCCATCAGGGGTTCTTCCTTTTTGAGCAGTCCGGTGACCTCGTTAAGGCAGGTATTCAGTATGTCCTGGACATCGGCGTCCAGCCTCCCTTTGATATCTTCGGAGACGTTCCTGACTATTTCCCAATTACCCAAAAGCCCGCTCTTGCCCATGCCGCATACCCAGACCATATTGTGCGCGTGGTGCATGGCGCTGGAGAAATCCCCATAGACCCCGGAGGTCGTAGCGTTGTATTTTATCTTCTCGGCGGCGTACGAGCCTAGGCTGATCTTTATTTTGCTTAAGAGTTCGTTGGAATCTTCGATAAAGGTGTCTTCTCTTTCCGGGATCCATGTTGCCCCTCCGGTGGGACCGCGCGGGGTAATGGTTATTTTGAAGACGTCCTTGGAAGGGGCAAGCAGGTAGGTAATGATGGCATGCCCGCTTTCATGATAGGCAATTTGCCATTTTTCCCTTTCGCTTAATTTTATCCTGCGTTTTACCCCCAGGGCGATCCTTTCCCTGGCTTCATCGATCTCTTTCATCGTGATCAGGGAATTATGGTTGCGCACCGTAATGAGGGCTGCCTCGTGCACTATATTGGATATATCCGCCGGGCTCTGGCCTACGGTTATGCGCGCCAGGCGGTCGATCTTTACGCTTTGCGAATCATATTTTACGCTTTTCAAGTAATAAGAGAAAAGCTTCTGGCGGTCTTCCAGGTTGGGCTTATCTACGATTATCTTGCGGTCGAACCTTCCCGGTCTCAACAGCGCCGGGTCGAGATAGGCTTCCGGGGCGTTGGTGGCGCCGATCAGGATAATATTATAATTTTTATCTTTTAATCCATCCAATTCGACCAGCAGCTGATTTAAGGTTGTGTTGTGTTCCGTGGTCCCACCGAAACCGCGGTCCAGCGAGCGTTGTGCGCCTATCGCGTCAATTTCATCGATGAATATTATGCAGCCACCTTCCAGTTCCGCCAGCTGTTGCGCCTTTTTGAACAGGGAGCGCACCCTTCCGGCCCCCACCCCCACGAACATCTCTACGAATTCCGATCCCGACATGGAAATGAACGGCAGTTTGGTTTCTGTAGCGATAGCCTTGGCCAGGTAGGTTTTCCCGCATCCGGGAGGCCCGAGCATAAGTATGCCTTTTAGTATCTTGCCTCCGATGCGCTGTAGGCTTACGCGGTCGATGATGAGCTTGACTACTTCCAGGGCCTCTTCCTTGGCCTCGTCCATACCGATGACATCGTCCCAGGTTACGCCTACGTCCTTGCCGGCAATAGATTTCTTGCTGGTCTGGGCGAACGAGGAGGCCCCGCGCTTAAAATAGAGCCAATACATAAGGTATGTATATACAAAGCCGAAGATGAGGGCCATAATGATCTGCAAATACAGCTGCAGGGGGATCATGGCCAGCTGGGATTGCCTCAGGTAGGATTCGGATTCATTCCAGGCGCGAAGGCCGGTGATCACCAAAAATACCAGCGATATGATAAGGGCGCTCAGTAAGATGGAAAGCAGGGCCTTTAACCAGTGCAGTTTTATGTAAAACCTGATTTTTTTCCAGTTCATGATTTCTCCGTCTGTTTCCCGGCATGCGATTCAACACATAGAAAATAACATATCCGTTATATTAAGTCAAACCTTTTCTTCCCTTGACTTGGCGGTTTTTGCGTGTATAATTAAAAAGTTGTCAAAAAAATTAGAAGGGAGAATCAAATGGCAAAGATAAAGAAAGTTTTGGCCCGCGAGATCCTGGATTCCCGCGGCAATCCCACGGTAGAGGTTGATTGCGTATTGACTAACGGTATATTGGGCCGCGCGGCCGTTCCTTCGGGGGCTTCTACCGGAGACAAGGAAGCCCTGGAGTTAAGGGATGGGGATAAGAGCAGGTATTTGGGAAAAGGGGTATTGAAGGCGGTTGCCAACGTGAATACCGTGATAAATTCCGCGCTTTCCGGCAAGACCGCGGATTTTTCCAAGGTCGATAAACTTTTGATACGGATGGATGGTACGGAGTTCAAATCCAGCCTGGGGGCCAACGCAATCCTGGGGGTTTCCATGGCCGTGGCCAAGGCAGCCGCGCTTTCGAAGAAGCAGCCGCTTTATAAATTCCTGGGCGGTCCAAAGGCGCATATCCTGCCGGTTCCCCTGATGAATATCTTGAACGGCGGCATGCACGCCGATAACAACCTGGATATTCAGGAGTTCATGATTATGCCGAAAGGGGCGCCAAGTTTTTCCGAAGGCCTGCGCGCGGCGGATGAGGTTTTTCACAATCTGAAATCCATTCTGAAATCCAAGAATCTTTCTACTTCCGTCGGAGACGAGGGCGGGTTTGCCCCAAGCCTCGATTCTAACGAAGAGGCTTTAAGTTTGATCATCCAGGCGATCGAAAAAGCAGGTTATACTCCGGGGAAGGAGATTTCCCTGGCCCTGGATTGCGCCGCCAGCTCTTTTTGTAAAGACGGAAAATATAATTTTGAAGGTTCCGGGAAGTCTTCGGACGAGCTTATCGCCATTTACGAAAAATGGATTTCCCGTTATCCTATATTGTCCATCGAAGACGGTCTTTCCGAGCACGACTGGGACGGGTGGGGCCGCCTGACGCAGAAGCTGGGAGCAAAGGTCCAGCTGGTGGGGGATGACATTTTTGTCACCAACCCCAAGATATTCAAAAAAGGGATTGCGGAAAAGATAGGCAATGCTATACTGATTAAAGTAAACCAGATAGGTTCTTTGTCGGAGACCCTTGAGGCGATCGCCATTGCCAAAAGAAACAGATATAACGCCATAATTTCGCATCGTTCCGGGGAAACGGAAGATACCACTATCGCTCACCTGGCGGTTGCAACCGGCGTTGGGCAAATCAAAACTGGTTCCTTGTCCCGTACCGACAGGATTTGTAAATATAACGAGCTTTTAAGGATCGAAGAGGAGCTTGGAAAAAAGGCGGTCTATGCGGGATCATCCTGCAGGCCGTCCGGTGGTGATCAGGTCCGGAAAAGCAGATGTTCGTCGCATTAAGAAAGGCCTTTTGGCTTTTTGGCCTGGCGGTTTTTCTTCTAATCCTATTCCTGCCGGGTTATATAAAGCTTCAGGCCCTAAGAGCCAAGAATCGTCAGCTGGAAGATGATTTTCGCAAGATGGCGATCGAAAACCATCTTTTGCAGCAGGAGCTCAAGAGGGTCGAGAATGACCCGGTTTACCAGGAGAAAATGGCCAGGGACAAGATGGGGGTAGTCAGGAAAGGCGAGATCCCGGTCAAGATATTCTCTGATAAGAAGCAGGGCAATTGGTTTTGGCAGTAAGGTTTTTTTGTGTTCGTTAGATCGCGGGGTGGAGCAGCCTGGTAGCTCGCAAGGCTCATAACCTTGAGGTCATGCGTTCAAATCGCATCCCCGCAAAATAAACCCGCCGGTAAAACGGCGGGTTTCTTATTGCAGAGTAATAGCAGGAAACCCTATAAAAATATTGACTTCAATTTGAAAAGTTAGATAATATATTTTATTGATAGTCGATTCCCGCTGCGTTGCAAAAGAGGGAATACCGGTATGGGTATCAACTTCATAAATGATGTTGCCTGGGGGAGTCATCTCTGCATGTTTTACAAGGGCAGGCAGGAGTTGGCCGACGGGTTAGTTCCATATTTCAAGGCCGGCCTTGAAAACAACGAGTTTTGCGTATGGGCCCTGCCCGATGCGTTCGATCCCGAAGCGGCCAGGTCCGCTTTAAGTAAAGAGATCGAAAACCTGGGATATTATATCGATACGGGAAGGCTTAATATCGGCAATTACCGGGATTATTATATAAGGGACGGAAGGTTCAGCGCCCTGGATATGATCGACTGGTGGGTCAGGAAGGAGAGGGAGGTCCTGGGTAAGAATTTTTCAGGCATACGGGTTGCCGGGGACGGGACCGACTTGTTCAATTCCTATGCTTTCGGGATGAACCTGTACGAAAAAGAGGTCAATAATATTATCGGGCGTATGAAGGTAAAAGCCGTCTGTTCCTATTCCCTGGACGGTATCAATACGCCCAATATTTTGAACATAATAGCGTATCACCATTTTACCGTTGTCAACCGGAATTCGGGATGGGAAGTTTTTAAGCCCTCGGAGATCGATAACCTGTTTGCGTGATATCGGACAGAGGCGGCGGTAAGCAGTGCATTCAGGCTTCAGGAAGAATGAAGGTTGCCGGCGCAGCGACGGGCAAGGATTATTCTTACAATTGGGGATTAGCCTAAAACCGGAATTTCAACAAGGGGGGATAAGCGCAATGTTAGAAAGAAGAAGATACGCCAGGGTTCCCGAAAGCCTGCAGATAGCCTATGAGATACTTCCTGCGGAATCGACCAGGCAATATCTTACGAAAGATATCAGCCAGGGGGGGATAAGGTTTTTGGCGCACGAATTTATCCCTAAGGGATCTCGTTTAAGAATAAGAATATCTTTTCCCAGGACCCTTTTCAGTTTTGAGGCCCTGGTCAAATGCATGTGGATAAAGGAAATGCCCCTCGGAGAGGAATTTGAGGTAGGGGTAGAATTCGTGGATCTGCCTCCGGAGATCGTGGATTATCTTATCAGCTATATAAGGGTTTCTTTAAAGATCAATTCGCAACAGCCTAAACAATAAGGCTTATAGCCATGCCCGTTGATCTCTGTTGTCCGGTTACAATATTGATTTATCTGATCTCTCTGGTAACCGGCCTGGCAATGTTCTTTAAGGCCGGGGCGGTTATTGAACTCCAGAGGAGATTTTACGAAAAGATCAACTGGCGAATCGAGCCGATCTCGATGGCCAGGGAAGTTCGCAATACTAAATTGATGGGTTTACTCCTTAGCCTTGCGGCGCCCCTGGCGATATTTTATATTCTAAACCTGCGTTGACCCTGTTACCCGGTTGTTTATAGCAAGAATTATGTCCCTGCGTTATGCGCAAGGATCTCCCCGGATAAGAGCTTAAAGCGCCCAAATCCCTTATGGAAAAAACGTTGTATAGGTTTACGGACGATTCAGGCAGCTTCCTTTCATCCTGCGCGCACAAGTTCAAGAGTCTGTATTTTCCCCTCGGCAACGAAAGAATCATGTCTTCTATAACCGCCGACCTGCATGGCGACATCAAGAGCGGTCAAGGTTCTTTTCTTTTGGCCCCTGTTTCGCGCATCGACCTTATGAATCTGCGTTCGTCGCGCAACTTCTGGATCTATATGGGGCCGGGAAGGGTATGGTCGGCTACCGGGGTTTCCAGGGATATGTGCAACATAAGCCGAGATGAGTTTTTCCTGGAGGCAGGCCTTCTTTGGCAGAAGGTGACCCGCAGGAACAAGAGGATGGGTATTGAGGCGCAGATTGTTTCCTTTGTCCCGTCCGACGGAGAACCGGTTGAGATAATGCGGGTTGAGGTTACCAATATTTCCCGTAAAACATCAAGTTTTATCCCTACCGCCGCCATCCCTATGTATAACCGCGGCGCCAATAATATACGCGATCATCGCCATGTTACCAGTCTCCTGCAAAGGGTTGCCTTGCATAAATTCGGGGTGATCTTTAACCCAACGCTTTCATTTGATGAATCCGGGCACCGCCCCAATAAGGATAATTATTTTATTTTGGGATGGGATGATAAATTTCTTCCTCCCGCCAGGATATATCCTACCCAGGATGGCTTTTGCGGAGATTCGGGTGACCTGGAGGAGCCGGAAGCGGTATTCAAAAATATCCTCCCGGGGAAAAACAATATCCAGGGCAGGGAGGCGATGGGTGGCCTTGGTTTTAAAAAGGCTTTTCTCAGGCCGGGGCAATCTAAAATATATACTGTGATCATGGGGATAACAGATAAGCCCGTGCAGGTCGATAGGCTGATCGCTAAATTTAACCATCCCCGTAAGGTGGCCAGCGCCCTTGAAAAGAACAGGGTGCATTGGGGCAGCCTAAGCCGTAGAATAAACATCGCTACGCATAACGGCGATTTCGATAATTGGCTGCGTTGGGTGAATATCCAGCCTACGTTAAGAAAAATATTCGGTTGTTCTTTCCTGCCGGATTTTGATTACGGCAAAGGGGGGCGCGGATGGAGAGACCTGTGGCAGGACTGCCTGGGGCTTATTCTTAACGATCCCGGCAAGGTCAGGGAGTTATTGATCAATAACTTCTGCGGGGTAAAGATCGATGGTTCAAACGCCACTATTATCGGGAGTTCCCCGGGTGAATTCATCGCCGACCGTAACAATATCAGCCGGGTATGGATGGATCACGGAGTGTGGCCTTTGGTAACCCTGGATTTGTACATACATGAGACAGGCGATCTTGGCATACTATTTGAGCAAACAAGCTACTTCCGCAACCACGAAATAAAGCGCGCCAGCCAGATCGACCATAACTGGACAGCCGCTTGCGGAAATAAACTTAAAACCGGGAAAGGAAAGGTTTATTCGGGTTCTATCCTGGAGCATATTTTGGCGCAGAACCTGGTGCAATTTTTTAATGTCGGCAGCCATAACCATATCCGGCTGGAAGGGGCGGATTGGAATGACGGGTTGGATATGGCTGGAGAAAACGGCGAAAGTGTTGCCTTTAGCGCAATGTATGCGAATAACCTGGAGACGCTTTCCGGGCTCTTGCTTAAGAGCGGCAGGAAGAATGTAGAGTTGGCCGAAGAATTAGGCATTTTATTCTCCGGGTTAGACTATGAAGATGTCCAGGCTAAGCGCAAGATCCTTGATAAATATCTTTCCAGGACCGCTTCCTTTTTGTCCGGCAGGAAGATATCCATGGATGTATCGCGTCTGTCAAGCGAACTTAAACGCAGGTCTGCCTGGATAAAACAGCATATACGCTCTACGGAATACTTGAAAGAGGGGTTCTTCAACGGTTATTACGACAACCGTAAGAGGCGCCTTGAAGGCAAAAGGTCCGGGCATATGCAGATGACCCTTACCGGCCAGGTCTTTGCCATAATGGCGGGTATTCCCGACCGCCGGCAGTTACGCCGGATATTGGAAAATGTGGATAGATACCTGGTTGACAAGAAAACCGGCGGAGTGCATCTGAATACCGATTTCAAGCGTGAACAGCTCGATCTCGGACGGGCGTTTTCCTTTTCTTACGGAGACAAGGAAAACGGGGCGGTTTTCAGCCATATGGCGGTAATGTTTGGCTATGCGTTATATAAGCAGGGTTACGCGCGGCAGGCCTGGAAAATCATTGATTCCCTTTACAGGATGGCCCTGGACACATCTAAGAGTAAAATTTATCCCTGTCTTCCGGAATATTTTGATTTGGACGGCAGGGGAATGTATTCTTATCTTACCGGTTCGGCCAGCTGGTTTATCCTGACTATGCTGACCCAGGCTTTCGGGGTAAGGGGGTCGAACGGAGATTTGATGATCGAGCCGAAATTAACCTCAGGGAATTTTTGCGGTAAAGAAAAGGTGAGTATAGAGCGCGATTTTGCCGGCAGGAGGATAAAGGTGGAGTTCTTGAATCCCGGAAGGCTTGATTACGGTGAATACAAGATCGTCAGGGCTTACCTGAACCATAAGAGCCTGCCGGTAGATAAACGCAGTTGTCTGGTTTTTAGCCGGGAGGTTATCCTCGATTTACCCGCGCGCGGGACCAATCTGATAGAGATCCATCTGGCCCGATAATATTTGCTTTACTTTTTAACTATATACGGATATAATAAATCTCCGTTAAGGTTCTAATTAAAGGGGTTTTATTATGAAAGACAGGATATTAAAATTCGGTTTACCTAAAGGCAGCCTCCAGGAGTCTACCTTTAAAATGCTCAAAAAAGCTGGGTTCAACGTCAGCTTGTCCAGCTCGCGTTCATATTTTCCGTCGGTTGACGACCCCGATATCCAGGCGGTGCTTTTGCGCGCCCAGGAAATGTCGCGTTATGTCCAGGACGGGGCCCTTGACTGCGGGATTACCGGCAATGACTGGGTATTGGAAAATAATTCGGATGTAGTCAGGATAACCGACCTGACTTATGCCAAGCAGAGCCTGAACAAGGTAAGGTGGGTTCTGGCTGTCCCGGAAGGTTCCGGCATAAAGAAACCCGGGGATTTAAGAGGCAAGCGCGTAGCTACCGAGCTGGTAAATGTTACCAAGGCGTATTTCAGGAAAAACAAGGTCAAGGTTGATGTGGAGTTCAGCTGGGGAGCCACCGAGGTCAAGGTCAGCGGCGGGCTGGTTGAGGCGATAGTGGAGTTGACCGAAACAGGAAGCTCTTTGCGCGCCAATAAGCTGGTCGAGATCGCCACCCTTTGTGAATCCACGACCCAGTTCATAGCCAATAAAAGCGCTTATAAAGATTCCTGGAAAAGGGCGAAGATGGAACAGATCGCTCTGCTTTTGCAGGGGGCGATTGCTGCGGAAGGTAAGGTAGGTTTGAAAATGAACGTAAAGAAAGAATGCCTTAAGACGGTTTTGTCCAGGCTCCCGGCATTGAAGAAGCCCACTGTTTCCGGATTAAGCGATGACGGCTGGTTTGCCATCGAGACTATCATCGACGAGAAAGTAGTCAGGGTATTGATCCCTGCTTTGAAGCAGGCCGGTGCCCAGGGAATTATCGAATATCCTTTGAATAAAGTTATTCTGTAATCATAAGAGGAGAGGTTTTATGCCTTGCGGAAAGAAGAGAAAAAGACAAAAAATTAAGACCCACAAGCGCAAAAAGATGCGCCGCCGCCTTCGTCATTTGAAAAAGAGGGCGTGGGGTTAAACATCAAGTTGTCTTAAAAGGATTTCTTTGAAGCTCAGATACCTTAACAGCTTAGTCTGTCTGTGCCTTTCATTGGCCCTGGTTGTTCCGCTCGTCCGGGCTTCAGACACAAATAGATCGCAGGATTCACAAAGTCTAAGCCGCTATATCATGGCCCTTTATTGCCAGGATATAGGCGATATCGACAGGGCTATCCAGGAGTATAAAAAGGCGCTGGAGGATGACCCCGACAGCTCTTTGCTGCATTTAAGCCTGGCCTCCGCGTTCATCAGGAAGAATGAACTTCCTTTGGCGATACAGGAATTAAAGCGTTCTATTGAACTTGAGCCGGATGCCGTAGAGCCGCATGCCATATTAGCGCTGGTTTACGCGACACAGAATGAGTCTGAGCCGGCCTCCCAGGAATACGCCTTGGCGCTCAAGAACGCCTCTAAGCTGGATCCGGAAAATATCGCAATATATAAAAGTCTGGGAGCGGTTTATCTGCAGCAAGGTAAATTAAAGGAGGCGGAGGGGGTTTTTAAGGTAATCACTGGCCTTGCCGCGAAAGATGAACAGGCGCATTTTTACCTTGGCAGCATCTATTATGATTTAAAGGATTATCCGGCGGCAGAAAGGGAATTCAAGACCGCAATAAAATTAAATCCCAATTACCATGAAGCCCTGAATTTCCTGGGTTATTTCTATCTGGAACAAAATAGGAATATAAACAAGGCCGGCAGAATGATCAGGAAGGCCTTGAGGATCGACCCGGAGAACGGCGCTTATATCGACAGCCTGGGGTGGTTTTATTTCAGGAAGGGAAAATTCAAAGAGGCATTGAGTCAGCTGGAAAAGGCGGCATCGCTTTTAAGCGATCCGGTTATATACGATCATTTGGGAGATGTTTTTATCAAGCTGGGAGATCCTGAAAGCGCAAAACTTAATTGGGAGAAATCGCTGAAATTGGATCCTGCCCAGGATCAGGTGAAAGAGAAGCTGTTTCAAGTCTGCCAATAATGGAAAACAAGAAATTATCGGTAAAGGAATTGGAGTCCAGGGCTAAAGAGACCAGGCGCCTGATCATCGAAATGCTGGCCAGGGCCGGTTCAGGGCATCCGGGAGGAAGTCTTTCGGCTACAGACCTGGTGGTTGCCCTGTATGCGAATGTCCTGCGTTTTGATCCCGCCAATCCGCAATGGCCTGACAGGGACCGTTTTCATATGTCCAAAGGTCATTGTTGTCCGCTCTGGTATGCAGTGTTGGCACAATCGGGATATTTTCCTAAAGAAGAATTGATGGGATTGCGCAGGATCGGCTCCATTCTCCAGGGCCACCCCGCGCGTACCGCCCCGGGCGTAGAATCGGCCTCAGGATCTCTCGGCCAGGGGTTGTCTGTAGGACTGGGGATGAGCCTGGCTGCCAGGCTGGATAAAAAGGATTACCGGGTTTATGTCCTGTTGGGGGACGGGGAGGTGCAAGAAGGAAATATCTGGGAGGCGGCTATGGCCTGCAGTCATTTTTCCTGCGATAACCTTTGTGCTATTCTTGACTTCAACGGTTGCCAGATCGACGGCAGATGCGAGGATATTATGGGGCTTGAACCGCTCTCTGCGAAATGGAGATCATTCGGCTGGCATGTAATAGAGATCGACGGTCACGACATGGGACAGATCCTATCTGCTTACGAGCAGGCAAAGGACCTTAAATCCAAACCCACAATAATAATCGCTCATACCGTAAAAGGCAAGGGGGTTTCGTTTATGGAGGGAGTTATAGGCTTTCACGGGAGGGCCCCCACCCCGGAAGAGGCGCAAAGGGCCTTGAAGGAATTATCATAATGGCTGAACAAATTTACCAGAGGGATGTTTACGGACAGGAGCTGGCGAAACTCGGCGCTTTAGACAAAAATATCGTAGTGCTGGATGCCGACCTTTCCAGCTCTACGCGTACGAATCTTTTTGCCAGGCAGTTTCCCGACAGGTTTTTTAATTTCGGTGTGGCGGAACAGAACATGATGGCGACGGCCGCCGGGCTTGCCAGCTGCGGTAAAAAGGTATTCCTTTCTACTTTTGCGGTTTTCGCCGCCGGGCGCGCCTGGGACCAGATAAGGGTTTCCATAAGCTATAACAATTTTGATGTAAAGATTGTCGCCACTCACGCTGGTATCACCGTAGGCCCGGACGGCGCAAGCCACCAGGCGCTGGAAGATATCGCGTTGATGCGCGTACTCCCGGATATGAATATTATCGTTCCCTGCGATGGTCCGCAAACGGCTGAAGTCATCAGGGCTGCCGCAGCCAAACCCGGACCTTTTTATATCCGCTTAGGCCGCTCGAAAGTGCCTACCATCGATAATAAGGGCGAGTTTGAATTTGGCAGGGCCCAGCTTATCTCGGAGGGGAATGACGTAACTATCGTCGCCTGCGGTATCATGGTTTATGAGGCGATCTCGGCTGTAAGAAGCCTGGCCCAGAAGGGGATAAAGGCCCGCTTGTTGAATATGCATACCATTTGGCCTTTGGACAGCGCCTCCATCCTTAAGGCCGCCGCAGAGACCAGGTTTTTCGTTGTCTGCGAAGAGCATAATGTATTTGGGGGGCTGGCTTCCAGCATCAATGATATAATAGCCGAGCATTGCCCAAGAAAAGTCATCCGTATCGGTATCCGTAACCGTTTTGGTCAGTCAGGCGAGCCCGCGGACCTCTTGAAGGAATATAATCTTACCAGCCTGGACATAGAAAAAGCGGTTTTATCAAATATCTCCTGAAGCCTTAAGCGTAAATCATGGAGTCCCGTAATAAGCCGTTGGTCATCAGGTCATTTGCCAAGATAAATCTTTACTTGCGCCTCTTAAACAGGCGCAGGGATAATTTCCACAACCTAAAGACTCTCTTTGCGCGCATAGGACTGTACGATACGATTATTCTCAAACGCCGTAAAGACAGCCGGATCAGGATCAAGTGTTCCGACCGCCGCGTTCCCAAAGGGAAAAGCAATCTTTGTTTCCGCGCCGCAGATTTATTAAGACAGGAGTTTAAGTTAAAGTGCGGACTGGATATAGAGATTAAAAAGCGCATACCCGTCGGTGCCGGCCTAGGCGGAGGGTCTTCCGACGCCGCAGGCGTCCTTTTGGGTCTGAATAAATATTGGGGCCTGCATTTGTCCAGGGTGAGGTTGGCTGCTTTGGGAGCTAGGCTGGGGAGCGATGTCCCTTTTTTTATCCATGACGTAAAATTCGCGTTAGGCACTCAAAGAGGGGAAAAAATCAAGCCGCTGGTTTATCTGAATAATGTAAAACTGTGGTTTATATTGGTTTACCCCGGCGTAAAAGTTTCAACTCCACTGATTTACCGGAAATACGACTTTTGCCTGTCCAGGCAGAGTCCGGTTTCCCCTTGTTTTAAGGGTATTTCCGGGTTGACAAGGCAGGTTCCTGATGTTAAAATATTTTTTCCTGAATTGCTGAAAAACGGTCATTCTTTTGATCCAAAATGCCTTTTTAATGATCTGGAGGCCGTTACCAGCACCCTCTATCCTGTAGTTAACCGGGTAAAAAATGCGCTTTTGGCTATAGGGTTGAAAAAGGTAATGATGTCCGGAAGCGGTCCGGCGGTATTCGCTGTCTGCGGAAGCCGGTCGCAAGCTCGAGATTCAAGCGCCAGGTTGCGTAAGGAACATAAATCCTGGCAGGTTTTCCTAGTTTCTGCGGTTTAAGCCACGGCAGTCAGGGAGGGAAAATATGGAGATCACAGAGGTCAGGATAGTGCTAAAGGATTCCCCGGATAAGAAACTGAAGGCGTATGCTACGGTTACTTTTGACAACGTGTTTGTGGTAAGGAATATCAAGGTGATTGAAGGCTCCACAGGCTTATTCATTGCCATGCCTTCCCGTAAAGTAAAGTATCCTTGCCCGAAATGCTCTTTTAAGAATGAATTACGAAGCAAATATTGCAACCAGTGTGCCGCTGCCTTGCCGCTTGACGCTGCGCCACAGCGTCTGGATGAGGCGGGGAATCAGTCGGAGCATAAGGATATAGCCCATCCCATAACGCAGCAGTTCAGGGAATATCTGCAGAAGGATGTCCTTAAGGCCTACGAGCAGGAGAAGAACAGGGCTAAAGCTTAATTTGCCCCTGTTTTGCCATGGGCGAAATTTGAGAATCTTAGGTCTTTTATCAGGCGGAAGGCTTGCGCCTTGCGCAAGCTCCGGGTTAACAGGCAGTATAGAGATCTGGGACGTCGTCCAATGGTAGGACTCCAGAATTTGGGTCTGGCTATTATGGTTCGAGTCCATACGTCCCAATAAAAAACATGTCCGGCAGGTCCTGCTGGAGAAAATAGTTACTCAACTAAAAAAAATGAAAAACGATATTGCGGTAATAATACTGGCGGCCGGAAAAAGCACGCGTATGAAATCTGATTTACCCAAGGTTTTGCATAGTCTTTGCGGCAGGCCAATGCTGGGTTATGTTCTGGACCTGGTGGCCGCGCTTAAGCCCGGCAAGGTAGTGACCGTCCTTGGTTACAGGCAGGAATTGGTGCGCAAAGTTATCCCTTCCGGGGTAAAAGCCTGCATTCAGAAGAGGCTTCTTGGAACGGCGGATGCGGTAAAGAGCGGACTTGCCGCCTTAAAGGGATTCAAAGGAACCGTGCTGGTGCTTTACGGGGATAACCCTTTATTAAAAAAAGGGAGCCTAAAGAAACTCCTGGATTATCATATAAAGAACAACGTTGATGCCACCTTGTTGACCGCGCAACTGAAGAAACCGGCCGGTTACGGCAGGATCATACGCGACAAATGTTTTAATATTTGCGGTATCGTGGAAGAGAAGGATGCCGATGAGGTGCAAAAGGATATCAAGGAGATAAATACCGGGATCATGGTTTTTAAAAAGGAAATCCTGGAGAGGAATTTAGGCCGTATCCGCGCCAATAACCTAAAAAAGGAATATTATTTGACCGACTTAATAGGGATATTGGCCAAGAAAGGATGTTTGGTTGACGGGGTCAAGCTTGAAGATCCCCGGGAGGCGTTGGGGGTTAACAGCCGCGCGGAGCTGGCCAAGGCTAATTCCCTCATGCAGCAGAGGATCAACGAAAAATTCATGCAGGAGGGGGTAACGATTGTCGATCCTTCCACAACTTTCATCAATTTTGATGCCAGGATAGGCAGGGATACGGTGATTTATCCCTTTACAGTGATTGAAAGGGGTGTTAAAATTGGAAAACGCTGTTCGGTAGGTCCTTTTGCGCACCTGCGTGAAGCTGTTGAGCTTAAGGATGAGGTGACGGCCGGCAACTTCATTGAAATGGTGCGTGCCAAAATCGGCGCCAAAACATTCGTTAAACATTTTTCCTATATAGGCGACAGTTCCGTAGGTTCCTGCGTGAATGTCGGAGCAGGGACGGTTACGGCCAATTTCGACGGCCTGCATAAAAATAATACTGTTATACAGGATAGGGTTAATATCGGTTCGGATACCATAATCGTTGCCCCGGTAAAAATCGGCAGGCGCGCGGTCACCGGGGCCGGTTCCGTGGTCATTAAAAACATCCCGGAGAGCACCGTTGTTGCGGGGGTGCCGGCAAGGGTCTTAAGGAAGAGGTAAAAATGGATAAATTAGCGATTTTTAGCGGCAACGCAAATCTTAAATTGGCCCAGGATATCTGCAAGGAATTGAAGGTCAAGCTGCAGGATGCTTTGGTCGGAAGGTTCAGCGAAGGGGAGATACGGGTAAAGATTAATGAGAATGTGCGAGGTAAAGACGTTTTTATAATTCAGCCCACTTGTCCTCCATCTAACGACAACCTGATGGAGCTGTTGATTATGACCGACGCCCTGCGCCGCGCTTCCGCCAAAAGGATTACCGCGGTTATCCCTTATTTTGGTTATGCGCGCCAGGACAGGAAAGACCAGCCGCGAGTGCCGATAACCGCAAAGTTGGTCGCCAATCTCTTGACCACCGCGGGTTCCGACAGGGTCCTGACCATGGATTTACACGCCGGACAGATCCAGGGTTTTTTTGATATCCCGGTGGACCACCTTTTTTCCGTAGGCGTGTTCGTGGATTATTTTTCCAAGATGAATATCAAGGATCTGGTGGCTGTTTCACCCGACGTCGGCAGTATCAAGATGGCCAGGGCTTATGCCAAAAGGGTTTCCGCAGGTTTGGCCATAATCGATAAGCGCAGGATATCTCCGGAGAAAGCGGAGGCTATGCATATTATGGGAGAGGTGGAGGGCAAGAATGTCATTATTGTTGACGATCTCGTCGCCACAGGCAGTTCTTTGATCGAGGCCGTAGAGGCATTGAAGAAAGCCAAGGCCAAGGCTATTTATGCTGCGATTACGCATGGGATATTATCCGGGCCGGCGATCGAGCGCATTGATCAGTGCAAGGGGCTGGAGAAGCTGCTGGTTTCGGACAGCGTACCGTTGTCTTCGGATAAGCAGCATGAGAAAATCCATGTGCTTTCGGTGGCCAGCCTTCTGGCCGAAGCAATAAAGAGGATACACAACGAAGAATCAGTTAGCTGTTTATTCGACTAAGCGGCAGCTGCTAATTTAAAGAAAGGCAATAAAAATGGAAGAGATAGTGTTGGAGGCTGAAATAAGGGAAGAAAAAGGGAGCGCCAAGTCAAGGGACTTGAGGAGCAAAGGTTACCTGCCGGCGGTAGTTTATTCCCACGGTAAAGAGTCCTTATCTATAAAGATCCCCAAGGGCGTGCTTTTGCAAATGATGCATCAGCATCACCTGGAAGGCGTTATCATCAATCTTAAGATCAAGGGTGATAAAAAGTCCGCCGGCCGTTCCTGCCTGGTCAAGGAGATCCAGTTTGACCCGGTGAAGGATGACCTCATGCACGTGGATTTTAACGAGATATCGCTGACCGAGTCGATCAAGGTCAATGTTGCCGTTGAGGTTAAGGGAGAGGCGGTAGGCGTCAAGCAGGAAGGCGGTTCCCTGGAGCATATACTTTGGGAGCTGGAGGTGGAATGCCTGCCTACGAATATCCCCAAGAATATCGAAGTGGATGTCTCGGCGCTTAAAATGGGCGAGGCTATCCATGTTAAAGACATAGTTTTTCCAGAGGGGGTCAAGCCTTTGAACGACCCGACGGCCATCGTCCTGCATATAGCTGAGCCGATGAAAGAAGAAGCCCCGGCTGAAGAAGTTGAGGGAGAGGAGAAGGCCGAACCTGAGGTGATCAAAGAGAAGAAAGAGGTTCCGGCTGAAGGTGGCGCCTCCGATGAAGCCAAGGAGAAGTAAGGCACAAGGTTTTAGAGTGTGCCGCCGGCAGATACAGATAGAGGGTGTTTGGTGAAGTTGATCGTGGGATTGGGTAATCCGGGATTAAGGTATGCGGGCTCCCGGCACAACATCGGTTTTGCGATAGTCAAATCCCTGGCTTGTTCTCTAAAGGTTGCCTTTAAAAGGGATAGGCTGCTTTCTTCCCTGGTCGGCAGGACGGTCTGTGGCGGGGAAGAATTGGTATTAGCCCTTCCGCAGACATTTATGAATTTAAGCGGGGTGGCGGTCAAGGCCCTGCTTAGAAGGTTTAAACTCGATCCCCGGGATATCCTGGTGGTCTGCGATGACTTGGACCTGGAACTGGGCAGGATAAGGCTCAGGCGGCATGGTTCAAGCGTAGGCCAGCGCGGGATGAAATCCATTATCGAACAGCTGGGGACACAGGAGTTCAGCCGGCTGCGTTTAGGTATCGGCAGACCGAGAAGCCCGGAGGACACCAGCAGATATGTTTTGTCCGGTTTCCTGCGCAAGGAAAGAAATGCCGTAGAAGAAGCAAAAGAAGAAGCCGTCCGGTGCTGCCTGAGATGGGTGCAGGACGGAATAAACGCGACCATGGATAATTTCAACGATAAGCCTGTGCGTCGGGCGGGCGGTAACAAGGAATAGAACAGTTATAAAAGAAAGAGAGCGTGGAATGAACAAGTATGAGGCAATGGTGATTGTCAAACCGGATTTATCAGACGATGAAAAGAAGGTGTTGTTTAAGCAGATCGAAGATGCGATAGCCAAGAACGGCGGGCAGGTATCCCAGTCCGGAGTATGGGCGGAGAAGCGAAAATTATACTTCCCGATCAAAAAATTCCAGGAAGGGGTATATTACCTGGCGGCCTTCGACGCGCCTTCGCAGGCGATCAAGGAAATCCGCAATATTTATAAACTCAACGAGAATATCCTTAGGGTTTTATTTACCCGTATGGATAGCTAAGGCAGGTCAGCGCAGCCCGATTTGTCCAAGGAGTAAGGAGGAGCAGATGGCCAGTTATAATAAGGTATTGTTAATGGGTAATCTTACCAAAGACCCGGAATTGCGTTACACGCCGCAGGGTACCGCGGTAGTCAACCTGCGCATGGCGGTGAACCGCAAATACCGCAGCAAGGACCAGGAATTGAAGGAAGAGGTTTGTTTTATTACCGCCGTGGTCTGGAACAAGCAGGCGGAAACCTGTAATCAGTATTTGCATAAGGGAAGCGGCGTTTTTGTAGAGGGCAGACTGCAGTCCCGTTCCTGGGAGGATAATGCGGGCTTGAAACGTTCGGTGATCGAGGTAAGAGCGGAGCGCGTGCAGTTTATGGGAGGTCCGTCCCAGGCCAGGCCGTCCGGCCAGCCGGGGCAGATGCCGGCGGAGGCGATGATCGATGAGGGAGGCAGCGAGTCTAACTGGTTGTCCGAGGGTGCGGATGAAGCCCGTCCTCCGGAAGAAGAATTAAGCTAAGATAAGCAGGGAAAGGATAGGGGGAATTCATGAAAGTAAAGTCTAGAGGGTTTGGTAAAGACAGGAAAACTGTCCGGAAGAAGAGAGACGCGCTTGGGCCGTCGAGAAAAAGGTTCTGCCGGTTCTGTGCCGATAAGATGGGCAGTATAGATTATAAGGATGTAAAGAGGCTGGAGGTTTTTATTACGGAAAAGGGAAAGATAGTTTCCAGCCGTTTTTCTGGAAATTGCGCTAAACATCAGAGAAGGATCAGGGAATTGATTAACAAGGCGAGATTCCTTTCCCTGCTTCCTTATACCCGTTAAACAAATGGAAGTTATCCTGATCAAAGATGTAGAGAAGATCGGCAAGGCAGGTTCGGTTGTTAAGGTTAAGGAGGGTTTTGCCCGGAACTTCCTTTTTCCCAGGAACCTGGCGAAAATCGCCACCTCCGGCAGCCTGAAGCAGCTGGAAAAAGAAAAACAGAATAAGCTTGTCCAGTACGCCAAGGAAAAAGAGGAATCCGAGGGGCTTAAAAAACGCTTAAACGCCTTATCTTTGACCATTTCCGCTTTAGCCCAAGGAGAAGAGTTGTACGGAGGTATCGGCAGTCATGATATAGCGGCAGCCTTAAAAGAGGAAGGCTTTATTGTGGATAAGAGCGCTATTGAGTTGGCCGAGCCGATAAAGTCTTTGGGTATTTATGAGGTTCCCGTTAAGCTCCATCCGGAAGTAAGAGCGACGCTAAAACTCTGGGTGGTTAAGAAATAAACGAAACCGCGCCTTAGCGCACGCTAATCCGCCGGCCGATTTTATACTGCATCCCCTAAAGGGACCTGTTAGAAGAGTTATATATTAAGGAGATTTTTTCGCATGCCTCAAGAAGCGATTCTGGACAAGCTTCCCCCGCAAAACCTGGATGCCGAGATGGCGGTATTAGGGTCCATGCTTTTGGATGAGGAAGCTGTTGCGGCCGCCGTTGAGAAATTGGACGCGGGATGTTTCTACAAAGATTCCCACAGGAAGATTTTCCAGGCGATCAGCGATCTTTATAATGCCAATAAAGCGGTAGACCTGATCACCCTTACCGACGCCCTAAAGAAAGAAAACTCCCTTGATGAGATAGGAGGGATAAGCTATCTTACTTCCCTGGCCAATGCCGTCCCTACCGCTGCCAACATAAATCATTACTCAGGGATCGTGCGGGAAAAATATATATTAAGGACCCTGATAAACAATTCTACCAAGATCATCAGCGTATGCCATGAAAGCGACGGCAATATCGCCGAGGTCGTGGATACCGCAGAGAGGCTTATCTTTGAGGTCAGCGACCGCAGGAACCAGGGTTCTTATCAGCACCTCAAAGAGATCGTCAAGGACAGTATTGAGACCATCGACAGGCTTTACCAGAACAAGGCGCACGTCACCGGTATCCCTACCGGTTATATAGATTTTGATATCAAGACCGCCGGGCTCCAGCCGTCTGACCTGATCATTGTTGCCGGCCGGCCTTCTATGGGAAAGAGCGCGTTTGCCCTGGGGATCGCCGAATACGCGGGGGTAGTAGAAAAAGTCCCTACCGCCATTTTCAGCTTAGAGATGTCCAAAGAGCAGCTGGTGCAGAGGATGCTTTGTTCACACGCGCGGGTTGACGCGCATAAGGTAAGAACGGGGTATTTGGCTACCAGCGATTGGCCGCGCCTGACCGCCGCCGCGGGTAAGCTTTCGGAAAGCCCGATCTTTATCGATGATACGCCGGCGATATCCGTAATGGAGCTGCGCGCCAGGGCCCGCAGGCTGAAATCACATCACGACATAAAATTGATCATTCTTGACTATATGCAGCTGATGCGTGGTTCGATCACGAGCATAGAAAGCAGGCAGCAGGAGATATCCGAGATATCCCGGTCGCTTAAAGCCCTGGCCAGGGAATTGAACGTTCCGGTAATTGCCATCAGTCAGCTCTCCCGCGCCGTGGAATCGCGTACGGACCACAGGCCGCAGCTTTCGGACCTTAGGGAATCCGGGGCGATCGAGCAGGATGCCGATGTGGTAGTTTTGATCCTGAGGGAGGAGTATTATAGCCCTACTCCCGATAACCAGGGGGTAGCGGAAGCGATTATCGCCAAGCAGCGTAACGGCCCGGTAGGGTCTTTAAAGCTGGCTTTTATCAAGGAATTTACCAGGTTTGATAATTTGTCCAGAGTGGACAGTTCAGTGGAATAATTGTCCTTCCGTTTTGTTGCGCCAGACAGATAAAAGAATTGATTTACATATCCTCTTCTTATATAATGAAAAAATGCGTAGATTAACCTTATTATTCCTTGCAGTCTTTTTCCTTTCCGCTTTTGTCCTTTCCGCTTTTGCCGAAGAAAATCCGCAAGGAACGGCAGAAGAGGGCACCGTTGCTGCCCCGGCAGCCCCCCAGGAGATGAAGAACGTCACCGCTATAGAAGTAGAAGGGAACAAGTCCATCAGCACCAATGTCATCGTTTCCAAGATGAAGACCCGTATCGGCAGCCCTTATCAGGAGAATATAGTCAGTGACGACCTTAAAAGGCTCTATCTTTTGGGGTTCTTTAGCGATATCAAGATAGATACCCAGGAATATAATAACGGCCTGAAAGTGGTGGTGCATGTAGTGGAGAGGCCAATAATCGAAAAAATTATTTTTACGGGTATAGAGCGGATTACTTTGAAAGAGGACAAGCTCAAGCAGCAGCTGAAATCGAAAGAGTCCCAGTACCTGGATTATCCCAGCCTGGCCGAGGATGTTCGTACATTAAGCAAGATGTACGAGAAAATGGGGTATAACAACGCAGATATCAGCTATAAAGTCGATACCTTCGCCGATACGAACAAGGTAAATATAAATTTCAACGTATCAGAAGGACAGAAGGTACGCATCAAGGATATTATTATACGGGGGAATAAGTCATTTCCGTCCGGACGTATCCTGAAGCTGCTTAAGACCAAGCGCGCCTGGTTTTTCAACGCCGGGGTATTGAAGAATGAGGTGCTGGAAGAGGATATGGAACGTATCAAGTCATTCTACCGCCGGGAAGGTTTTACTGACGTTGCCGTAAGTTATGAAGTTAACCCTGATCCCAAGAAGGTTCATCTGTTATACATTACCATTAACATTACCGAGGGCAAAAAATACCTGGTTGGTTCGGTCGTCATAGAAGGGAATAAAGATATTTCCGAAAAGACCTTACTTAGTTCTTTGAGCGAATGCATCCCGGGAAAGGTCTTTAGTACGGAGGCGATGAAAAAGGATATTGCCGGTATCCAGGGGATATATTTTGACCGCGGGTATATATCCGCCCAGGTACAGGAGTCTACCGTTGTCAATCCGGCTACCGGACGCGTGGATATCATCTATTCGATTGTTGAGAACCAGATAGTCTATGTGAATAAGATTAAGGTGCGGGGCAACATCAAGACCAAGGATGTGGTTATCCGCAGGGAGATGAGGCTGCATCCGGGAGATAGGTTCGACGGCGAAAAGCTGCGCCGCAGCAAGGAGAGGCTGACAAATCTGGGATTCTTTGAAGAGGTAAGCTATGATACCGAAGATACCCGAGAGCCGAACAAAAAGAACCTGGTGGTCGATGTTAAGGAATCCAAGACCGGGGCCTTCAGCTTCGGCGGCGGATACAGCACGGTTGACCAGTTTGTAGGATTTGTAGAGGTGGAACAGAAGAATTTTGACTGGAAGAACTGGCCTTATTTTACCGGCGCCGGGCAGGATTTGAAGGT
>JAQUKF010000003.1:30911-32715 GCA_028719265.1 Candidatus Omnitrophota bacterium | reverse complement strand
ATTACTGCAGGATATTCAGCCTGCATTTTGGCGTACCTGCGATTGTTTTGCGTTATTTTAACGTTTTCGGGCCACGCCAACCGCATGACGATGAGTACGCGGGGGTCATTCCCAAGTTCATTGATTGCCTTATGCATGGGAGAAGGCCTCCTGTTTTTGGAAGCGGCAGGCAATCGCGGGACTTCACCTTTGTAAAAAACGTAGTGGAGGCAAATCTCCTGGCGGCAAAAGCAAGCAAGCTCAAGTATGGAATTTTCAATATCGCCTGCGGCAGGGATATAACGGTTTTAAAGATCATTAGGCTCTTAAATGGTATCTTCGGCAGGAAGGTCGCTCCTTTATTCCTGGAGAAACGGGCGGGAGACATATTCAGGAGCCTGGCGGATATAAACAGGGCGCGACGAGAGATAAGATTCAGGCCTACCGTTGATTTTGAGACAGGATTAAGGCTGACGGTGGATTATTGGAGGGATCATGCGTAAGAAAAGGGTAGTGATAACCGGAGGGGCCGGTTTTATAGGCTCGCATATGTGCGAGAGGCTGCTTGCCGAGGATTTTTCCGTAATCTGCCTGGACAACCTTGTTACGGGCTCTGAAGATAATATCAGGAGATTGTTTGGGACAAAAGATTTTCGTTTTGAGAGACGAGATGTATCTCTCCCTATAGAGATAGCCGGCGGGGTTGATTATGTGCTGCATTGCGCCTCCCTGGCTTCGCCAAAAGATTACCTGAATTTACCCATTGAGACACTGAAGGCCGGTTCTCTGGGTACGTATAACAGTCTGGGTTTGGCCAGGAGAAAGAAGGCGGTTTTTCTTTTGTTCTCTACCTCGGAGATATACGGAGATCCGCTTGTCCATCCGCAGCGGGAAGATTACTGGGGACATGTTAACCCTACAGGCTTACGCAGCTGTTATGATGAGTCCAAACGTTTTTCCGAGGCCCTTACTATAGCATACCACAGGATACACAAGCTTGATACTAAAATAGTGCGTATTTTTAATACTTACGGGCCGAGAATGCGTCGTAATGACGGCAGGGTAGTGCCGAATTTCATATTTTCCGCACTCAACAGCCGGCCTTTAACTGTTTACGGGCGGGGCCGGCAGACCAGGAGTTTCTGCTATATAGACGATCTGGTGGAAGGATTGCTGAGACTTATGTTCTCGAAAATCAACGATCCTGTAAACCTGGGCAATCCCCATGAATTTACCATAATAGAGCTGGCAAGGAAAATCCTGCAGATTACAGGGTCAAAAAGCAAGGTAGTATTTAGACGTCTGCCTGCCGATGATCCCCGCCAACGCAGACCGGATATCGGAAAAGCGGGGAAATTGCTTTCCTGGAAGCCGACCATTTGTCTTCGGGAGGGGCTTGAAAGGACCATAGCTTGGTTCAAAGGGAATTGAAAGCCCTTTCCTTGACAATCCCCGCGAATATATGTTATACTTTCATATTTCAATAGCAGGAGGATATAATGGGTATAGGTATTCTTCAAAAGTTGAATTTCCTTGATATATTAATCTTAATTGCATTAATTCGAATATGTTACATCTCTATTAAAACTGGGATTGCCATTGAATTTTTCAAGCTTCTGGGGGTTCTATCCACTATATACATAGCTTCACATTATTATATAACTATTTCGGATTTTATACGGCAGCGTTACCTTCATCAGGTTATGCCCTTGCAGTTCGTAGATTTCCTGGTTTTTGCCATTTTGGCGCTTTTGGTTTATGGCTGTTTTATAGTTTTGCGCGTAGCCTTTTATCGCTTCATGAAGGCGGAAGCAGCCCCCGGATT
>JAQUKF010000003.1:0-30811 GCA_028719265.1 Candidatus Omnitrophota bacterium | reverse complement strand
GAGGCCGGCGGGGAAGATAATGCTTGAAATGACCGGTGGAACAGAGGGGCCAAAAGAGGCCTTCGGCAGGCTGTATAAGGCCGGGGTAAGGACTCTTGTTTCCATGCATTTGAGCGAAGAACATTTGAAGAAAGCAAAGGAAGCAAATCTTAATGTAGTTATTGCCGGGCATATATCCAGCGATACCCTGGGGTTAAACCTGCTTTTAGATAATATCGAGAAGTCCGCAAGGGAGGAGTTTGGCGTAGTTGCCTGTTCTGGTTTTACCAGGGTCAGAAGAGGTTAACGATGTCGGCACGCATACCCGAAAACCTGTTGGAAGATATACTCAGCAGGATAGATATTGTCGAAATCATATCCGCCTATATACCTCTTAAAAAAGCCGGGCGCAATTTTAAAGCTAATTGCCCTTTCCATCACGAAAAGACCCCTTCGTTCATAGTTTCTCCAGACCGGCAGATATATCATTGTTTTGGCTGCGGGGAATCGGGTAACGCTTTCAAGTTTCTGATGCGTCACGAGAGGATGGAATTCCCTGAAGCAGTAGAGATATTGGCAAAGAAGGCCGGGGTCGTCCTGCCTGAACAGGACAAGCCGGAGGCAGTCAGGGCGGCAAGTTTAAGTACCCAACTTTACAGGATTAACGAATTAGCTTTAGGTTTTTACGAAAGTAATCTTAATTCCGCTTCGGCCTCCTCCTGCCGCGACTACCTTTCAAACAGGGGGATCAGGCCTCAGACCATTAAACAATTCCGCCTGGGATTGGCTTCCGCCGGATGGGACCATTTGATGAATTTTTTAAGATCGAAAGGAGTCGGTCTTGTCCTTATGGAGAAGGCCGGTTTGATCCTGCCCAGGGAAGGCGGAGGTTATTACGACCGTTTTCGCAACCGGATAATTTTTCCTATTTTTGATATCCGCAGCCGGGTGATAGGTTTCGGTGCCCGGGTGATGGATAAAACCTTGCCCAAGTATGTTAATTCTCCGGAAACGCAGGTTTATATCAAGGGTAAGAATCTTTTCGGTCTGAACCTGTCCAAGGATCATATACGCGATAACGATTTCGTGGTTATCGTAGAAGGGTATCTGGATTTTATTATTCCTTATCAGGAAGGTCTTTGCAATACGGTAGCTTCTCAAGGTACCGCGCTTACCCTGGAACAGGTAAGATTGCTCAAGCGCTATACGCGCAATGTGGTAATGGTTTATGACGGGGACAGCGCAGGAGAGATCGCTACCTTAAGGAGCCTGGATATGCTTATTGAAGAGGGGATGCAGGTGAGGATCGCCCCTTTACCCAAAGGCATGGATCCCGATGAGACGGTCCGCCGGGAAGGTGTAGCCGTTTTTAAGGACAAGATACAGAAGGCCAAAGGACTTTTTGATTATAAGTTAGAGGTTTTAAAGACACGTCATAATATCCGGGAGGCACACGGAAAAAGCAAGATCGTCTCCGAGATGCTTTCTACCATTAACAGGTTCGATAACGCCATACTCAGGGGTGAATATATAAGAAGGCTTTCGGAGGAGATCAGGCTTCCGGAACATTATATAATCGAAGAGATAAGCAAGCTTAAACCGCGTACCCCGGCGATCTCCTCAGAAACACTTCAGGGCAAGAGGAAGGCATCCGGGATTAATCCTGCGGAGAAACTTTTGATAAAGTTCATGCTGGAGGAGAGGGATCTGATTGACAAGATCATGCAGGAGCTTTCTCCTGCGGACTTCTCCGATATGCGCACCGCCAAAGTTGTATCGGTAATGCACGATTTATTCTCGCAGGGAAAGAGTATCGAGCCGAAGATCCTTATGAATTATTTCAATGAGGACGAGGCCAGCCAGCTTGTCTGCGAATCCATGTTCATGCCCGAATTTGACGGTAAGGACAGGGAGAAGGCGGTTAACGACTGCATTTCGCGGATCAAGGTGCAGAGGCTTAAGTCACGAAGAGAGCACCTGCATATGCAGATAAAAAGCGCGCAGTCTTCGGGGGATGAACAAAGATTAAACAATCTTATGAAGGAGTTTTATAATTTAATCAAGAAAGGCGATTAGATAATGAAAAAGAGAGAACAGCCTAACAAGGATATGGAGAAACTGATTGCCTTGGGCAAGCGCAAAGGGTTTCTTACTTACGACGAGGTTAATGATCTTCTGCCGGAGGACCTCTCCAGCACTGTGGCGATAGATCACCTTTTTGAATTGTTGGGAAATGAAGACATACAGGTAGTGGAGGGGGATGCGGATTCGTCCTTATCGGCGGCCAGGGGGCATCAGGATAAACATGGATTGACACAGGCTAGGGACGAACTGCTTAGCGAACAGCTCAAAGGGGAAGAGCGTTTTATGCCTCTGGATGATCCCGTGAAGATGTATCTGAAACAGATGGGTTCTATTTCGCTTTTAAGCCGGGAAAACGAGATCGAGCTGGCCAAAAGAATAGAGGAAGCCGAGGATAAGTTCAAAAGGGCGGTTTTGGCTACCAAGTTCGCCAGGAATGAAACGCTTTCAGTCGCAAACGATATCCTTGAAGAAAGAATTAACATGGAGGAGGTGGTTAAGGAGGATATCAAAATAAAGAAAGGAAACGTTGTCGGCAGATTCAAGCGTTTTCTCTCCAAGGCCAGGCATTCGCGCAGCGAAAGCAATACTATTAACCTTATCCTGCAGCTTAATTTTACCACCTCCGTGATCGAGGATGTGGTGCGTAAATTGGGCTCTATGCTTAAGGAGTTGGACCATCTTAAGCGTTCAGGCAGGGCAAGCAGGGAGCGCAAGGCCCAGATACTCAAGGAATTGGGTGAACCTTACCCCAAGATCAGGGAACAGGTAAAGCTGATAAAGTCGGCCCACCTTAAGTTCAGCCGCACAAAAAAGAAGCTGGTGGAGGCCAATTTGCGCCTGGTTGTGAGTATCGCCAAGAAATACACAAATAGGGGTTTATCTTTCCTTGATCTGATCCAGGAAGGGAACATAGGATTGATGCGCGCCGTAGAGAAGTTTGAGTATAAGCGTGGATACAAATTCTCTACTTACGCCACCTGGTGGATCCGGCAGGCGATTACTCGTTCAATTGCCGACCAGGCGCGTACTATCAGGATACCGGTGCATATGACCGAGACCATAAACAAGATAATCCGTTTCTCAAGGGTCTTTGTGCAAAAGAACGGGCGCGAACCTACTCCCGAGGAGATCGCGCATAAGATGCGTTTCCCCCAAGGGAAGATAAAATCCATATTAAAGATTGCCCAAGAGCCCATATCCCTTCAGATGCCTATCGGGGATGAAGGGGATACCCACTTTGGGGATTTTATTCAGGATAAGAAGGCTGTGTCGCCGGCCAACGAAACAGTGCGTTCTATGCTGAAGGATGAAATGAATTCCGCCTTAAGCACGTTGACGGAAAGAGAAAAAAAGATACTTATATTGCGTTTTGGTATCACCGACGGCTCGTCGCGCACGCTGGAGGAGGTAGGCAATGTCTTCAGGGTGACCCGGGAGAGAGTCAGGCAGATAGAAGCCAAGGCCTTAAAGAAACTGCGCCATCCTTCCCGCTCCCGCAGGCTTCGTACTTTTATGGATATGACCCTGGCGCACCAGAGGGAGTATTAAACATTTAGCGAAGAATATGAAAAGCCCAAAAGAAGAAATTTGCGCTAAACCGGGACCGGATAAAAAAGAAGGATTCAATCCTGTTGAACAGGAAGTATCCGAGTCAACGGTTATCAGGCTGCGCAACACCGAGCTTCAACAGAAGGCTATCCTGAATAATATCCCCGATATGGCCTGGCTAAAGGATACCAAGGGCAGGTTTATTATGGTCAATGAGGCTTTTGCCAGGGCCTGCGGGTTTAAGCCGGATGAGGTTGTCGGTAAAACCGATTTGGATATTTGGCCGAAGGACCTGGCGGAAAGCTACCGCTGCGATGACTGCGAGGTAATGGAAAACAAGAAGCGCAAGTGCATCGAGGAAAGGCTGGCGGATAAGGAAGGGGAGATGGTTTGGATAGAAACAATCAAAACTCCCATTTTCGACGATCGCGGAGAGGTGATCGGCACTACCGGGATCGCCAGGGATATATCTCAACGCAAGAAGGAAGAAGAGAAGCAAAGAGACATACGTTCCGAGCTTGAGATCAGGGTCAAGGTGCGCACAGCCGAATTGACCAGTCTTAATGAAAGCCTGCGCAAGGAAATCAAGGACCGGCTGAAGACTGAAGAAGAACTGCTTAACGCCGGCGGTTTCTTAAACAGCATATTCGTCAGCATACAAGACGGCGTAAGCGTTCTGGATCCCGAAATGAACGTTTTGCGCGTCAATCCCACAAAAGAAAAATGGCATTCTGCCAATATGCCCCTGGTAGGAAAGAAATGCTACGAGGCCTTCCACGGAAGGAACCAGCCCTGTCAGTTATGCCCGATGCAGGAAACCATCAAGACCTTAAAACCCGCCTGTTGTATAGTATCGTTCCGGGACAATAACAATAATATCGGTTATCTCGATCTCTACAGTTTCCCCATGTTTGACGAAAAAACAAGGAATCTTATAGGGGTAATAGAATATGCCCGTGATATAACCAAACGCAGGGATGCCGAAGAGGCCCTGCGCGTAAGCGAGGAAAGGTTCCGTACTGTTGCCGATTTTACATATGATTGGGAGTATTGGCAGGGGATGGATAAGCGGATGATTTACGTATCTCCCTCCTGCGAACGAATAACCGGGTATACCCAAGATGATTTTATGAATGATCCCGGCTTGATCGAGAAAATCGTCCACAAGGAGGATATAGAAAAACTGCGCCGGGAAATAAGCGGATGCGTGGAGAAAAATTCAAAATTGGAGACGAATTTCCGTATAATCAACCGCAGCGGCAAGACCGTTTGGATCAACCATGTTTGCCTGCCGATTCATGACAAGGAAGGAAGGTCTCTTGGTTTAAGGGTAAGCAACCGTGATATTACCAAAAGCAAGGAGTACGAAGCGGAGCTTCAGGTTTACCGTGAAAAGCTGGAACTTTTGGTCGAGCATCGCACAAAAGAGCTGGAATCTGAGATAAAGTCAAAGGAGTCGGCAGAGTTGCAGGCCAAGAGGCTGCGTAAGCAGATCGAATTCATACTGGGGGCTACCAAAACCGGATTGGATATCATTGATGATAAATATTATATCCGTTATATCGACCCCGAATGGGCCAAAGCATACGGGCCCTGGGAAGGGAAGCAGTGCTTCGATTATTTTATGGACCGTAAGACACCCTGCCCTAATTGCGCTATCGAGAAGGCCTTTAAATTAAAGAAGACCATTGTCAGCCAGGAAAGACTGTTAAAAGAAGGAAACCGTCCGATCTCAGTGACTACTATCCCGTTCCAGGACGAGAATGGGGAATGGCTTGTCGCCGAGGTAAACGTTGATATAAGCGAAAGAAAAAGATCGAAGAGGGATTAAGGCGTTACCGGGAACACCTGGAAGAGATCGTGGAGGAGCGCACCGCGGATCTTTTGCAGGAGGTTTCCCTGCATAAGAAGGCGGAGATTGAAAAGAGCAATCTCCATAGAGAATTGCTTAAATCGTACGAAAAGTTAAAAAGTATTTCACTCGTGGATTCGCAAACCGGGCTCTATAACCGTCGCTACCTGCAGGATGTAGTTGAGGTGGAATTCCACCGGACCCGCCGCTTCGCGCATAGCCTGGCGATCATTATGCTGGACATAGATTACTTTAAGTCCATAAACGACGTTTACGGGATTGCCTTCGGGGACCTGGTCCTTAAGCAGCTTGCCCGTCAGCTTAAGCGCATGGTGCGCAGATACGATACCCTGATACGCTACTCCGGGGAGGAGTTCCTGATTATTTCTCCCAGGTTGGGCAGGGGGGCGGCTTTTGCCATGGCCCAGAGGCTCCTGGAATCTCTGAGTTTTATCAATTTTGGCAACCGTAAGCAAGGCGTGAAATTAAAGCTAAGCTTAGCGGCGGTCTCCTTTCCGGAAGACAGGACAAAGAGCGGCACGGACCTGGTCAATTTGGCCAATACCGTGTTGAACAAGGCGAAAGAGCAAGGCGGGAACCGCGCTTATTCCACCTTGGATATGAATAGCGTTTCCGTAAAGAATAAGGCTCCAAAGCTCAAGGGGCTCAAGACATTAAAGAAGGCGATCGATAAACTTACCATGAAATCCAAACAGGGCCTCTCGGAATCGATCTTCGCGTTTGCCAAAACCATTGAATTGAAAGACCATTATACCGGAGAGCACGTGGAAAGTACTGTACATTATGCCACGGAGATCGCCAAGACCCTTAATCTTCCCAAAGAGGAGATAGAATTGATAAAACAGGCGGCTATGCTTCACGACCTGGGGAAGATCGGTATCAGCGATAACATATTGCTCAAGAAAGGAAAGCTCAATAAGAAAGAATTCGAAGAGATCAAAAAACATCCTCAGATCGGAGCGGATATAATCCGGCCTATCCAGTTCCTGCATGCCTTGATCCCGCTTATCTTTTATCATCATGAAAGGTGGGACGGCCGGGGATACCCGAGTGGAATAAAAGGAGACGATATTCCGATCGGGGCAAGAGTTATCGCGATTGCCGATGTTTACCAGGCCCTTATCAGCGACCGTCCGTACCATAAGGCCTTCAGCAAGGCTAAGGCGCTTGAAATGATCAAAAAAGCTTCCGGAGCCCAGTTTGACCCCCGTATCGTAAATAATTTCCTTTCTGTAATCAAAAAAGAAAAATAATTCCTTTTTAGCTTGCTAAAATACTATAAAGATAGTAAGATATAGTATTAATTTAGGGCCCATAGCTCAGTCGGTTAGAGCAGTTGACTCATAATCAATTGGTCCGGGGTTCGAGTCCCTGTGGGCCCACTTAAAATCTATTGGCATACAATTTTAGGCCTGGAACAAAAAGGGGTGCGGGGAAAGATTTCCCCGCGTATTCGGGGTAACAGTCCGCCGGTTTGATGGCGGACGCCATAGGGGGCAGAGCCCCTTTGGCAATTGGTCCGGGGTTCGCCTGCCTGCCGGCAGGCAGGAGTCCTTGTGGGCCCAGTAATTTAAAACAGTGCGGGCGATTGGCTCAGTTGGTTAGAGCGCTACATTCACATTGTAGATGTCAGAGGTTCGAGTCCTCTATCGCCCAAATTTAACAAACAGGAGGCAAGTTGTCCACCGCTGACCTAAAAGCGCAAATTATGGGGTTGGTTAAACTTCAGGAGCTTGACAGCGAAATTTACGCTTTGAAAGGCGAAAAAGAATCCAAACCCTTAGAGATAAAGGTGTTAGAAGAATCTTTCGAAGCCAAAAAACAGAACCTGGTTGCCCTTGAAAAGAAATCCCTGGAGATACAGGCGCAAAGGAAGGAAAAGGAGCTGGAACTGGCCTCCAATGGGGAGGCGGTAAAGAAGCTTCAGGGGCAGTTGTATTCCTTAAAGACAAACAAGGAATTTCAGGCTATGCTGCAGCAGATTGCCGACACCAAAGCCGACGGTTCGCTGATAGAGGAAAAAATCCTGCTATCTTACGAGGAATCGGATAAAGTCAAGGTTGAGATCGAGCAGGAAAAACTTAAGCTGAAAGAAGAAGAAAAGGTTTTTCAGGAAGGCAGGAAGAAAGTAGATCTACGGCTGAAGGAGATCGATGAGCGCATGAATCAGTTGCAGGCTCAGCGGAAAGAGGCTGCCTCCGGTATTGATCCCAAGCTGTTGGCTGAATACGAAAGGATACTTTCAAGCCGCGCAGGTTTGGCGATTGTCGCGGTTGTGGAAAATTCCTGCGGCGGATGCCATATGCTGGTCCCCCCGCAGGTGATCAACCTGATCAAGATGTACGACCATATCGTTACCTGCGAAGTTTGTAACCGTATTTTTTATATTGCCGAATGAGCGGCCTCGAAATCTATATAGATGGGGCCTCAAAGGGGAATCCCGGACACAGCGGGGTAGGGATTGTTATCTATCGCGATGGTCAATTACTCAAACAGATATCTAGCTATATCGGCATAACCACGAATAACATAGCTGAATATACCGCCTTGATCTTTGCCCTGGAAGAATCGTTATTGTTGAAAGCAAAGGTCTTGAAAGTGAATACGGACAGCCAGCTGTTGGCCAGGCAGGTCAACAGGGTATATAAAGTCAAACACCCGGGGATTTTGTCTTTATACGAAAGGGCTATACGCCTTTTGAGCGGTTTTGAGAAGGTCGCAGTCAACCATATTCCGCGCGAAGAAAATACCTGCGCGGACAAGCTGGCGACAAAGGCGATCAAAGAAGCGTTAAAGAAGTGATCAGGCAGTATGTGGCTGCCCTATGCAAATAGGGAGGAAAGTCCGGGCTCCAGAGGATGACGCAGCGGGTAATTCCCGCCCATGCCGTAACAGGTATGCGGATCAGAGCCACAGAGACGAGCAGCGGCCGAAAGGCTGCGAGGTGAAACGCGGCAATCTCTGCGTGGAGCAATGTAGAATAGGGGATGAGCGCTTATCCAGCGCGATTTCCGCTTATGCGGAAGAGAATCCCGGGTATGCTGCTAAAGTCGGTGCGGTAACGCCCCGATTGAGAGGAATAGCCACTATGATGCTTATTTTTATCTGTCTGTCCTGACTGTTGTCAGGGGGACGGACTACCTGTTGGTAGGCAGGCATCGAAACAGAACCCGGCTTATTCTGCCTGTTTTATTTATCAAACACGAACAATAGCGGGAGGAGATCATTATGTCAGGTCATTCAAAATGGAAGACTAATAAAGGGAAAAAAGGTGTCGCGGACGCCAAAAGAGGCGCGATATTCACTAAGATCATTAAGGAGCTCACGGTGGTCGCCAGGGACGGCGGCGGGAATCCGGATACCAACCCGCGGCTGCGCGCGATAATGCAAAAAGCAAAAGAAGCGAACATGCCTTCGGATAACGTAAAAATGGCTATTAAGCGCGGGACAGGAGAGCTGCCCGGAGTGGTTTATGAGCCGGTAATGTACGAAGCTTATGGGCCGGGAGGAGTAGCCATATTGATAGATTCGCTTACGGATAACAAAAACCGCTCTACTGCGGAATTACGCAATATTGTGTCAAAAAGAGGCGGAAACATGGCCGGGGCCGGATCAGTAAGCTGGATGTTTACCCAGAAGGGTTATATTTCAGTCCCCAAGGAGGCGATCAAAGAGGATGAACTGATGAACATCGTTCTGGAGGCCGGAGCAGAAGATATGAAGCATGAAGAAAACATGTATGAAATTTACACTTCCATCCAGGACTTTGAGAAGGTTAAGCAGGCCCTTCAGGATAAAGAGGTCAAATGGGAGGACGCCGAGCTGACCATGATACCATCTTCCAGCGTGAAGGTTACGGGCAATGAGGCAAAGCAGGTCCTGGCTTTGGTGGAGGCGCTGGAAGACCATGACGATGTGCAGCAGGTTTATGCCAATTTTGACATACCGGATGAGATCATGAATGAGGCAGCTTCGGAGTAATGATCATTTTAGGGGTTGATCCTGCTTTAGCAGTTACCGGATACGGGGTTATCCGGCTCAAGCGTAACCGGATAGAGTTATGTGAAGCAGGAGTGATCCAGACACGGGCAAAGGAAGATACCTCCAGGCGGCTGGATAAGATATACCGCGGCATTGTCAAATTGATCGAGGACACCCATCCGGATTGCCTGGTGCTTGAGAAGATATATTCGCATTACCGGCATCCGACGACATCTTATATCCTGGGTCAGGCAAGAGGTGTTATCTGCCTGGCGGCTGCCGGCAAAGGCATACCGCTTTTTGAATATAGCGCTACCCGCATAAAGAAGGCTATAGTGGGCAAGGGGTTGGCATCCAAGTCCCAGGTCCAAAAAATGGTCGCAGGCACATTGGGCTTGCAGGTTTTGCCGCGCTATCTGGATGTCACCGACGCCTTGGCCCTGGCTATAGCCCATAGTTATATCATAAAATCAAGATTATGATTTCCAGGATTACGGGAACGATCTTAGAAAGAGGGGACAATTACCTGCTTTTGGATATAAGCGGGATAGGTTATGATGTTCTTGTCCCTACTTGCGTTATGCAGCGCATTGACGATTGCTGCGGGCCTGACGGCAAGATAACGTTGTTGACCTATCACTACCATCAGGTTGAGCAATCCAAGAGTGTTCCCGTGCTTATAGGTTTTCTTAACCGGGTAGAGAAGGATTTTTTTGAGGTTTTTATAACTGTTTCCGGGATAGGGCCGCGTGCCGCCCTCAAGGCTTTAAACAAGCCTATTTCCCTGATCGCCAGGGCGATTGACGAAGGGGACCTGGTTTTTCTTAAGTCCCTGCCGGGAATAGGCGGGCAAAGGGCCAAGGAGATAATAGCAAAACTTCAAAATAAAGTAGGTAAATTCGGGCTTATCCGCGACCAGGGGGCGCAGCCGAAACCATCGCAGAAAGGAATATCTGAAGAAGCGCTGGATGTCCTGTTGCAGCTGCAATATAAGAGGGCGGAGGCTTCCGCCATGATCCAGAAGGTCCTGGATGTGGAACATAAAGTTGATTCGACCGAAGAGTTATTGAACCTTGTTTATAAGCAGTCACGCTTGAGATAGGGAGCGCCATGGAAGGAAACAATTTAAAGTCCGCGGTGGAGGCATTGATCTTTGCTTCGGAAAAACCCGCAACCATCGAGCAGATAAAAAAGGTCTTGAATATCCAGGATTCGTCAGGTCTGCGCAGGGTGATAGACGAGCTTAAGTCCGAATACGAAACCCAGGGCAGGGGTTTACGCATAATCGAGATCGCAGGCGGATTCCAGATGGTGGCCTCGACGGATTTTGCGCCGTTTTTGAAAAAGCTTTTTAAGTACCGCCTTAACGATAAACTCTCCAAACCGGCGCTGGAAAGCCTGGCGATCATCGCCTATAAACAGCCATTGACCAAATCGGAAATAGAATCCTTGAGGAATGTGAACGTTGACGGGGTAATGAAGAGCCTCGTAGATAAAAACCTGATCCGCATATGCGGGAGGAAAAAAGTCCCCGGCAGGCCTTTTGTTTTCGGCACCACCAGGCAGTTCCTGGAGCATTTTGGGTTGAAGTCCCTGGACGATCTTCCCAAAATGGATGATTTTAGCGCCTTGGCCGCAGAGGCCGAAGCGAAAGCGGGGATAGAAGAGATAGCCGAGGATAATTCGGAGGTTAAAAATGACCCTGGAGAAGATGCGCAAAAAAATTGATATGCTTGACCGCAAGTTGATCAGTCTTCTTAATTTGCGGGCGGAGGTCACAAGGCAGATCGGCAAGGTAAAACTGGATACAGGTAAAAGCATTTATTCTCCTGAAAGGGAGATGCAGGTTTTGCGCAAGGCATCTTCTTTGAACAAGGGGCCGTTGAAGAAAGAGGCGCTTGAGGCGATTTACCGCGAGATCATGTCCGCAAGCCTGGCTATGGAGAAATATTTGAAAATAGCCTATATGGGGCCGCAAGCTTCTTTCAGTAATCTGGCAGCCTTAAAAAGGTTCGGTTCGCAGGTGGGTTTTGTCGCTTGCGCAAGCATACCGGAGGTGTTTTTTGAAGTTGAAACCGAAAGGGCGGATTATGGCGTTGTTCCGGTTGAGAATTCCATAGAAGGGGCGGTAACGCACACGTTGGATATGCTCGTGGATTCGGACCTGAAGATATGCTCTCAGGTAATCCTGAACGTGTCGCATAATCTGCTGGCGAATTGCGCCAGAGGAAGTATCCGCCGGGTTTATTCCAATCCCCAGGTTTTCGGCCAATGCCGCGTTTGGCTGCAAAGGAATATCCCGGATGCGGAATTGGTGGATGTTTCCAGCACTACCCGTGCGTCCGAATTGGCTAAGAATGAGAAAAACAGCGCGGCGATAGCCTCTCTGTTAGCCTCCAAAGTTTACGGATTAAAGGTTTTGGCCTCCGGGATCCAGGACTCCAGGAATAACGCTACCCGTTTCCTGGTCGTCGGCAAAAGTGTGGCTAAACGTACCGGGCATGATAAGACATCCCTGCTTTTTTCAATCAAAGACCGGGTGGGAGCCTTATATGATATGCTCCTTCCTTTCCGTAAGTACGGGGTTAACCTTACGAAGATCGAATCCCGGCCTTCCAAAAAGAAGGCCTGGGAGTACTATTTCTTTGTTGATATCCTGGGCCACCAGGATGATTACAAGGTAAAAAAGGCGCTGGATGAACTTGAGCGCAGATGCATGTATTTGAAGATATTGGGTTCCTATCCTTTAGGGGAGTGATAATAAATGAAAGAGTTGGTACGCAGCAACATCCTGAATACGAAACCTTATGTTGCCGGTAAGCCGATAGAGGAGACAAAAAGGCAGCTGGGCTTAAAGAATGTGATCAAGCTTGCCTCTAACGAGAATCCTTTTGGGCCGTCCCCGAAGGCGGTCAACGCGATGAAAAAATGCCTGTCGGATGTAAATCTTTATCCGGATTCGCAGGGCTTCTATCTTAAAAAGAAGCTCGCCCGGCATTTTTCGCTGCAGCCGGACAATTTTCTTCTCGGGAACGGTTCCGATGAAATCATCGATATCCTGATCAGGACATTCGTCGAACCGGACGAGAATATCGTTACCTCGGATTGCACATTCCTGGAATACGAAATCATCGCCCAGGTTAATGACCGTAAGATCAAAAAGGCGCCCTTGCGTTATTTTAAATACGATCTGGGGGCGATACTTAAGTTGGTGGACAAGAGAACAAAGTTGATCTTTATAGCCAATCCTAATAATCCCACCGGTACTTATGTAACGGAATATGAGATAACGGATTTTCTAAATGTTCTGCCTTCCGGCGTCCTGGTGGTATTTGATGAAGCGTATGATAATTTTGTCGATGTGGATGACTATCCTGATTCCCTGAGTTATTTGCGCAGGAAGAAGAATATCGCGGTGCTTAAGACATTTTCCAAGAGTTACGGGCTTGCCGGCCTGCGTTTAGGTTATTGTATCGCTGACAGCGGGCTTATATCCTATATGGAAAGGGCCAGACAGCCTTTTAACGTAAACAGTCTGGCGCAGGCTGCCGGTATCGCCGCTTTGGATGACAAAGAGTTTTTGCGTAAGACCCGCAAGGGAGTGTTGGAAGGCAAGGCCTTTCTTTGCAGGGAACTCTCAAGGATGGGGCTGGTCTTTTTGTCCTCAGTGGCGAACTTTATTCTTATCGATACCGGGAGGGACTGCCTGGAGATGTTTAAGGCTATGCTTAAATTCGGGGTGATCGTGCGCGATATGAAGCAATATGGATTGAAGAATTTTATCCGGGTTACCATAGGAACGCGTAAAGAAAACGAAAGATTCATACGTGTTCTCAAGAAAATACTCAAGGAGAAATCCTGATGATTATTGTTTTGAAGCCTAAGGCCAGCGAAGCGGAAGTAAGCCATATCATCGAAAAGGTGAAGCTTTTGGGACTTACGCCTCATGTTTCCAAAGGTGCGGAGAGGACGATCATCGGTGTTATCGGCCCGGAGGATGTATTGCGGGTTACGCCGCTAGAGGTTTTCCCGGGGGTAGAAAAGGTTATTCCCGTGCTTTCTCCCTACCGCCTGGTTTCCCGTGAGTTCAAGAAAGAAGACTCGGTAATCGATCTGGGGAAAGGGGTTAAGATTGGCGGCAGGACCCTGGTAATCATGGCCGGCCCGTGCTCCATAGAAAATATTGACCGCCTCTTTGAAATAGGCAGGGATGTAAAGAATGCGGGGGCTAAGGTTCTTCGCGGAGGGGCCTTTAAGCCCAGGACTTCACCGTATAGTTTCCAGGGGTTAGGTAAAGCGGGACTGGAGATGCTTAAAAAGGCAGGCGATGAACTAGGAATGGTTACGGTTAGCGAGGTAATGGACAGCCGGGATGTAGAGTTGGTAGCTAAATATGTTGATGTTCTGCAGATCGGCTGCCGTAATATGCAGAACTTTAACCTGTTGAAAGAGGTCGGCGCAACCAAGAAACCCGTGCTTTTGAAACGCGGGATGGCTTCCAGCGTAAAGGATATGCTTATGTCCGCCGAATATATTTTAAGCGAGGGGAATTTCTCGGTTATCCTTTGCGAAAGGGGCATACGTACTTTCGAAGATTCCACCCGCAATACACTGGATATAAGCTCTATCCCCGTAACCAAGCAATTATCGCATTTGCCTATCGTCGTAGATCCTTCTCATGCCGCCGGCAAATGGGGTTTGGTACCCGCTTTGGCAAAAGCCGGCCTGGCCGCGGGGGCAGACGGTTTAATTATCGAGGTGCATAACCAGCCTGAAGAGGCTGTTTCGGATGGAGAGCAGTCGCTTATCCCGGAGAAATTCTCAGGTTTGATGAATGAACTTAAGGCTATCGCCGCTTCTATAGGGAGAGAGGTTTAATGGAGTTGTTCAATAAAGCAGTCATTATCGGTACAGGGCTTATTGGCGGGTCGCTGGGTCTGGACCTTAAGAAAAGGCGTTTGGTCCGGGAGGTTGTCGGATTAAGCAGGAATAGGAAGAATGCCGGATTTGCCAAAAAGGCGGGAGCAATCGATTCTGTCGGCTCTTCCCTGGAAGAGGTAAGAGATGCCGATTTGGTCGTTTTAGCCATGCCCCCGGAGGCAATTATCGCTACGGCGTGCAAGATTTCCGGAAAAATCAAAAAGGGATGCGTAGTGATCGATGTCGGCAGCAGCAAAGAGAAGATAGTCTCGGAGGCCGGCCGTTCTATACCGTTTTTTGTCGGATGCCACCCTCTTTCCGGTTCCGAAAAGAGGGGGGTCGGGAATCTTTCTTCCGGGATTTTCAATAATTCCATCTGCATAATTACGCCTACGGCCAAAACCGATAAAAAGGTTCTGCGTAAGGTCACCCTGCTTTGGAACAAGTTAGGCAGCAAAGTGGTCATCCTTTCTCCGGAGAGGCACGACCGCATACTTGCGTTTACCAGCCACCTGCCGCATGCCGTCGCCTTCTCGCTGGTAAGATCCATACCTGATGCATTCCTGGGGTTATGCTCTGGAGGGTTTAAAGATACGACGCGTATTTCGGCTTCAGACGGAAACCTTTGGAGCGAGGTATTCTTGAGTAACCGCGATAAGCTCTTGCTTTGCATTTCCGCCTTCCAAAATAACCTTTCCTCTTTAAAACTCGCCCTGCAGAAAAAAGATAAAAAAACTTTGGTGAAGATACTTTCATCAGCAAAGCGAAAAAGGGATAAGATTAGATGATTGTAGCTATTGATGGTCCAGCAGGAGCCGGGAAAAGCACCGTGGCTAAGATATTAGCCAGGAGACTGGGGTTTCTTTATATAGATACCGGGGCGATGTACAGGGCATTGACCTTAAAGGCCCTTGATAACGGCGTGGATATCAATGATGAAGCCAGGATTAATGAGCTGGCCCTGAATACCAACATAGATTTACGCAGCAATACCGATGGGTCATTGAGTGTCCTTTTGGACGGCGAAGATGTATCCCTGGAGATACGCAAGCCCAGGATCACGCAATATGTTTCCGATGTCTCCAAGATAAAAGAAGTAAGAGAGGTGCTGGTCGGGATGCAAAGAAAATTAGGGGAAAAAGGGGACTGCGTCCTGGAAGGAAGGGATATAGGCACAGTAGTATTCCCTGATGCCCAAAAAAAATTTTTCATCGATGCTTCTGCCGCGGTCAGGGTCAACCGCAGATTCAAGGAGTTGAAAGGGTTAAACCAGGATGTAGCAGAGGCCGATGTAGCAAAAGACCTTTCCAACCGCGACAAGATAGATTCTACCCGTCAGGTTTCTCCTTTACGTAAAGCGGAAGACGCTATTTATATCGATACAAGCAGCCTTTCGATAGAAGAGGTCGTGCAGAAGATGCTGGAGTTTTGTAAATAAATGGATAAGTCCCTGATCAGGAATTTCTCAATTATAGCGCATATAGACCATGGCAAGTCAACCCTGGCTGACCGCATATTGGAATCTACCGGCGCGGTAGATTCGCGTCATAAAGGCGATCAGCTGCTTGATGATATGGAGCTGGAGAAAGAAAGGGGAATTACCATTAAGGCTTCCATGGTCCGGTTGAACTATTTCTCCAAAAAATTCAACAAGGAATACGTTTTGAACCTTATCGATACCCCCGGCCACGTGGATTTTACATATGAGGTCTCCAAATCCCTGGCTGCCTGTGAAGGCGCGGTGCTGGTCGTAGATGCCGGCCAGGGTATAGAGGCGCAGACCGTAGGCAACTACTATCTGGCCATGGAGAATAATTTACATGTGATCCCGGTGCTTAACAAGGTCGATTTGATTTCTGCGGACGTCCCCAGGGTAAAGTCCCAGGTGGAAAGCGTCCTTGGTTTCAAAGAGGATGAGATAATCCTGGCTTCGGCTAAAGAAGGCCGCGGTATAATCGAGATCCTGGACAGGATAGTCGAAACTATCCCCTGCCCCGGAGGGGAGGTTAACGGAATACCCAAGGCATTGATATTTGATTGCCGCTTTGACCCTTTTAAGGGCGTAGTAGTTTTTGTAAAAGTTATAGACGGTCAAATTACCTTTAAAAGCAGCTTGAAAATGTTCCATACCGGCAAGATTTGCAAGATCGAAGAACTCGGGGTTTTTAAAGACCTGAAGTATTCTGCGGTGGATTCCCTGGGCTGCGGAGAAGTTGGGTATTTTACCGCAAACATGCGCGACCCCAGGGAAGTGGTCATAGGGGATACTATCACTGACCCCAGGAATCCCTGTTCGGAGGCGTTACCGGGTTACCGTACTATAAAACCGCTGGTTTTTTGCGGGATATATCCGGTCAACCCGGCCGATTTTCCGGAGTTGCGCGATGCTATGGATAAGCTTAAACTATCGGATGCCTCTTTTGTTTTTGAACCGGAAAATTCCCAGTCTTTCGGTACGGGTTTCCGCTGCGGTTTCCTGGGGCTCCTGCATATGGAGATAGTCCAGGAGAGGCTTGAGAGAGAATACAATTTGAACCTTATCCTTACGGTACCGAATGTAGTGTATCGCATAAGGACCAGGGAAGGCGAGCTTATCGAGGTTGACACCCCCGCTAAACTTCCGGCCTATCAGGATATCGAGGAAACGCAGGAACCATATGCCAACCTTTTGATGATCGTACCGGTGGAATCAATCGAAGGAGTTTGTGATTTTACAAAGTCCCGCAGGGGGATATTTATTTCAAATGAATATTTAAGCGAAGACAGGGTAAAGGTAGTTTTTCAAATACCGCTTTCGGAGATCATAGTTGATTTCTATGACCGCATAAAGTCGATTACCCGGGGTTACGGTTCAATGGACTATGAGTTTAAGGAATACCTGCCGACCAACCTGGTCAAGCTGGATATATTGTTAAACGGGCAGGTTTGCGACGCCTTTTCTTCATTGATGTTCAAGGATAAGGCTACTTCACGCGCGCATCTCTTAGTGGGAAAATTAAAGGAATTGATCCCCCGCCAGCTGTTTGAGGTAGTTATCCAGGCGGCCGTAGGAACCCAGATACTGGCTTCGGAAAAGGTGCGTCCTGTCGGTAAGCATGCCACGAGCAAGTGTTCGGGAGGGGATATTACCCGTAAACGCAAATTGTGGGATATACAGAAAAAAGGCAAAAAAAGGCTTAAGCAGTTTGGGAGAGTAGAGATCCCGCAGGAGGCTTTTTTGGAGGTATTAAAGATATGAGCGCCAAGAAAAAATCCATATTTCGCGATTGGGGAGAGTCGATCGTTATCGCCTTTTTGTTGTCTATGTTTATCCGCGCATTTTTCGTGCAGGCGTATAAGATTCCCAGCGGTTCTATGCGCATGACTTTGCAGGAAGGGGACCTGATATTCGTGAATAAGCTGATATATGGGGTCAAGCTTCCTTTAGTGGATTTTCGTATTCCCGCGATAAGGGAACCGAAAAGAGGGGATGTAGTTGTTTTTGTTTATCCTGAGGATAAAAAAAAGGATTTTATAAAGAGGATGGTCGGCCTTCCGGGAGAGACAATAGAAATCAGGGACGGCTCGATTTATATCAACGGCCGTCCAGCTGAAGAACCTTCTTTGAGGCGGATCTATTATTATAACCGCGGGGAGATAGGCGCAGAAGGACAAAAGATAGTGGTACCGGAAGATTCTTATTTTGTCCTGGGTGATAACTCCATTTCTTCCAAGGACAGCCGTTATTGGGGGTTTGTGCCGAAAGAGGATCTGCTTGGTAAAGCCATGGTAGTTTACTGGCCGCTAAACCGTATAAAGATTATAAAATAATCCCGCACTTTTCAATAGATTCAAGGTTTAAGGATTTAAATTTAACTAATTAAAAAGGATGCGGGATAATTATTCGACTGCGGTTAAACCTGTATTATTAATTATTTCAGGGCTTAAATGATTTAATAGGGGAAGGGGCGGGATGAACATAGCCAATAAAATTTCCTCATTCCGTATTTTGAGCGTTCCATTCTTTATCGCCTGCCTGGTATATTATGTCCCGGAGAAGGATTTTCTTAGGGGGTTGGCGTTGATAATATTTGTCCTGGGAGCGATCTCGGACGGCCTGGATGGTTTTATTGCCCGCAGGGCCAAGCTCCAGTCGAAGGCGGGATTGATCCTGGACCCGCTGGGGGATAAACTTCTGCTGATGAGCGCTTTTATATTCCTGTCTCCTATGAGCAGGATGGGGTTGACTTTTCCCTTGTGGGTAACTTTCATCGTGATCTCCCGGGATGTTATTATAATTATTGGAGCAGTGGTCATATATATGGTTAAGCAGTCCCTGGATGTATATCCTACAAGATGGGGGAAGCTTACTACTATTTTTCAGATGTTTTCGGTGATCTGCGTTCTTTTGCAATGCAGATTAGCAGCATGTATTTGGTGGGTAGCGGTAGTTTTTACCGTTATTTCCGGAATTGATTATGTAAAGAGAGGATTCAGGACATTATATGCTTTGGATAATCGGCGCATTAATAGTTAGTTACCTGTTAGGCTCAATTCCTACTGCTTATATTTTTGGAAGAGCAAAAGGTATTGATATACGTAAGGTTGGCTCTGGAAATGTAGGCGCAACAAATGCTATGCGAGCCCTTGGAAAACAATCAGGAATTATTGTCTTATTGTTAGATATTTTAAAAGGCGTAGTAGTGGTTACCTTTGCAGGGGATTATTTTTGTAGTAAAGTTGTTGTAAGTCAGGCTCAAAACTTACGTATTTTCATGGGGTTATGTTGTATTTGCGGGCATATTTGGACAATTTTTCTTAACTTTAAGGGCGGCAAAGGGATAGCGACCAGTTTTGGAGTTATGCTCGGATTAGCTTTGATATTTCAAGGTTTAGGATTGATTATGGGGATTCTTGTGTTATCCTGGTTGATCGTTTTTTTAATTTGGAGGATGGTTTCTTTGGCTTCTATCGTAGCGGCAATAGGCCTTCCGATTTTAGTTATATCCTTTAAGCAACCGCCTCTATTGGCTATCGTAAGCATTGTTTTGTGTATTTTTGCGCTCATCCGGCACAGGCAAAATATATTGAGAATACTGCAGGGCAAGGAACCCCGCCTGTTTTTCAGTAAACCAGGTAAATAAATCTCGTCGATAAACAAAGCAAACGCTTTCTTTTTCAGGTCATTTCCTATTGAAATGGCCTTTTTTTGGTTGCATAATTGATATGAAGAAGCCTGTTTTATAATCCCGCTAGCCAACAGGAGGGGTAAGCTGGATTGCCATACCGGCAATCCAGCTGTCTTAGGGGGTTAAATTATGAGGGACCTGCTTTATAAAAACCTTACTTCCGCCGACAGGAGCCGGAGAATGATCTCCAGCTCCGAAGTTACCGATAAAGAAGGCGTACACAGCGTAGTGCGCCGGCACTTTGCCTGCATGGTACGCCAGGTAGCCAGCCCCGACGTGAAAAAACCTGACCCCTATTTTTACGTCTTAAAGGAGAGAAATACTCTTCAGAAGCGCGAGCGTTTCTTCTGTAAAGTCAAGGGCAGCCTTGTAGCGGTAAACAGGGGAAGGTTTTTCCTGATCGTCTTCATGCATACATTGACCATACAGCTTACCGCCAGCGAAAAGCTGACCGGGAAGACAGGTTAATTCACTCTATCCCTCCATTGAACCGGGCAACTAATTGCCCGGTTTTTTTATTGACACAAATATAGTTTTATATATAATATTAACAACTATGATTAAACAGGCTTCCATATATAAAACCATGGCGCTAGTTTCGTTAGCGCTTATTTTTTTAAGCACTCCTGCCGCTTTCGGCCAGAGTATGGAGGTGGACTATCTTTGCGAGATAGGCAAGATTTATTATGTGCAGGGGAAGACAAATGAGGCCCTTTCTGAATTCAATAAAGTCCTTTCGATCGATCCGGATAACCGGCAGGCTAAAGATTACATAAACAAGATATTTAACGGCGAATTGCGTAAAGAGGATTTCCGTAAAAAAAATGATCCGGTCCGGATCAAGCCGGCTGCGCCTGTTGCTCTATCTGTTAAAAACAGTCCTGTCAACACAGCTGCTATGCCTGCTAAGGCGGCTGCTGTCCCTGAAAGACAAATTGCGGCAAAAGATGTGGTTGTCCCGGAAACAGCTAAAAAAAATGAGACGCAAAAAAAAGAAACCGCTATGGAGCAGGCTCTCAATAACTTGAAGAGCCCGGAACCAGTATGGATTCCGCCTTATGACCCATCCAAGGCGGGCTCAAATGCAGGCTGGGAAAATGAGAGGAAGGACGGCATCAAGGCCGGCCCCTTGAGAATTACGGGCCAGGTGCAGTTGAGTTTCGGGGTAACCCCGGATGATTTTGTCTGGAAGCGGGCCAATTTTGATCTAAACGAAAAATTCTTAAGCTGGCGGATGACCTCTCATGACGCCTTTAACCGGGGTTTCAATACTTACGATCCCGCAATCTACGATTCCCTAAGCATTAATCTGGATACGGAAAACGAGCAAGGTTTTAATTTCCATACGAATATCACTGTGGATCCATGGAGCTATGTGGGTAAAAGCAGTAAAGTTACTGTTACCGGTTTCAATACCGATCCTGCTGAAATACAAATGTATTATTGGTCGAATACGGGATATACGGTTAACCGTACTATCTACACCTTGCTGGGAGGGGATAGTATTAATATCCCGGAATTAAAGGTTGAAGACGGATCCACCAGTCCTACCACGATTGTTTCCAACCGTTATGGCACAACTTTTAACATTCCGGCCATGAAAATAAAATATGAATTCCAGCCATTGCGTGAGTTATGGCTGGATTACGCCAATGACCAGATCAAATTCCGGGCTTTTCCTATGGCCTATCAGGATCAGGCTTATACTTCCGATGATCCGCTGAATATCTCAAACCACGGGATATGGTGGAAGGATAGTATGTGGTTGCGTAACTATGTGCCGGGTAATTATAATTCAGGTGATTTCCCGGTAAGTTTCACTAAAGGGGGATGGGACGACAGCCTTTCTTTTATAGCCAAAGACAGCAATGGGAGATACCTGACTGCCCTGCGCGGTTTTTCTTTCAGTTTTCAGCCGGAGGAAGCCACTGTTTTCGATACTACAGTAGCTACCCCCAAGAACCTTTGGCAGGATTATGGAGTAATGGACAACTTGATTACCGCCAGCCGGCTCAAACACCATTTTTCGGATAACTTCGTCCTTGGCGGGACGTTTACTTCCCGCATGGGATATACCACTAATCCGCAAAAGCTGGACAGCCAGAATTTTGTGGGAGGCGTCGATATGGGGTATGAGGTCAGCGATGGCCTATTGGCCCAGGCTGAAATCCTTACCTCCAAGTCGAATTACGACATGACCAATTCTACCTACGAGACGGAATCGCGCGGCAACGCCTATTATTTTTCTTTCATTACCCGCTATCCCCAGAAAAGCATTATGGATTTGAAATATGGCTATGAGGAAATAGGGCCGGATAAGGACGAAAACTTCCTGGTAAAGAGCAAATTTTATGCCAGCCGGATGGACAGGGGATTTGACTCGGCGCTTTCGGATTTTCACAATACCCGCCAGGACGTTTTTTGGTCGCGCCACATACATTTCCGTAAACCGATGGATTATTATTCACAAGGGTTAAACGGCTCTACCACCAATTGGGGAGAGCTTAACGCCACGCGAATCGGTGACGGAATCGACGTAGGCAGGAGCACTTTGGGATTTCGTATAGAGACATTCCTGAACGAGAAATTCTACAATCTTTTTGACATCCGCAATGTGCATGATGTAAACGGCAAGTTCGTCGAGAACGTCGTAAGGGACGAGGCAACAATAAAGATCACGGATAAGTTAACGGCTAAAGCCCTCGGGATTTACCAGAAGATGCCCAAGACTGTCGGGGGCATTGATCCTTACATTTATGACGGGGCTACGGGAGAATTCTTCCAGAACGACGCCGTACCGGACGGAGAAGACCCTTCGATCAAGACCGGTTCTTTCGGTTTGAATTACGATTTCTTTGAATGGTTAAGCCTGAACGGTATTTATGAGCGCACAAATGACTACACCCTGGCTTATGGGAATTTCCCCCAAAACGCCTTAAGGAACGATACCACCTTGAATTCCTATTATTACCAGTATGGTAATTGTTACAGGTATGTTTGGCCATACCTCTACAACCAGAGTATTTTCCCGCAGGCGCCGTATGATTTCTATAATGTTTTTAAGACAGGCTTAAGGATCGTGCCGATGAAAAACATGGAAATTTATCTTGATTACACGCGTAACGAATACGAAACCGCCTCTTTGATCAATGATAACATGAACCATATAGGTATGGAGATCACTTATATGCCTACCGAGAAGATGGGCATGTCGTTTAAATACATATACTCCAGGTGCAAAGATATAATTTATGACGGTTCCAATTACGGCTTAACAGATAATGTCGTGGGCCACCATAACTTCTTTACTGAATTCAGGTATATGCCGTCCAAGGACGATGAGTTCAGCATACAATACGGCGTGGGCGATACAAGCTCCCTGGGAAATATATCTTCTCTTGATCCTTACGGCGGCAGCATGCTTACCCTGGATACCCAGCACATAATCCGCGCTTATTACCGCCGTAAATTCTGACAGCAAAACCAATTTTACTCATAACCAAAAATAATCCGCACTCTTTTGGAGCGCGGATGCATATCGGGTATTATCTTTATTTACGGAAGCCGCCGGTTTAATCCATAGAGCCTTATTCTAGGTAAATATCTATTCTGTCTATTTTGCGCGATCTTACCTTTTGCGCATAAGGAGCGGGTATCCGCGAAGAATTTATCTCTGTAGAAGAACCGTTTTCGATGAGTGTCATCCTGGATATTTTTGGGCTATTTTTACCGAAAGTATCCTTTCTTGCGTGGTTATGGTAGGTAACTTTTACCGATCCGAGGAAATTGAACGAGTATTCGCCTTTACGGTTGAACAACCAGCCTGGTAAAAGAGGATTGAAGACCAAATTAAGCCGGTTGGCTTCGTCCAGCCGGAAAGGCGCATTCCCGGTGTTCATAACCAGCCATATATGCAGGAATTCGGCGGTTGAACCGGAGAGTCTGGCTACAAAGCCGTTCCCGTGCATCTTCGGGTCGGGAAATGCGCTGCTTACCAGAAAAGATGAGTTTTCCAGGATGCTGCGCCCGTATCTTTCCGGGTTAAGGAACGGGATAAGCACGTTCTTGAAGTCCGCGTAGAATTCATCAACCAGCCCTTTTTTAAGCATCTCCAGTATATATTTATATTCCATGTGCAGCCATATGGATTCATTCTCCAGCCATCCGGGAAAAAATATCCTGCACCTGCCGATTTCTTCCGGCATACTCTTAAGGGAAGCGGTTACTTTGTACATATTTAACTTTTTATCGAAAAGCGGGCTTTTTCTGGTTGATTTATGAATACGGCAGGCCTCTTTAAGGTTGTCGCTCAGCCTCAGGGCATGCATTTGGCCTTCCAGGAATAAGGGGGCCGGATGCCGGGAGAACTTCCGGGGTTTTATATAATGTCCATCGATTGTGTCGAATTCCGTTACTTCGTTGATAAAATATGCGTTATAGGTTCCCTTTGTCTTGTCAAGCGCTTGATTTAAGCCGCGTTCGACTTTTCTAAGAGCGGCATCGACGAAAGAAAGAAGTTCTTTAGCTTGCAGGCGTGCAGAATTACCGGAGAAGCCCATACGGGTGCCGGAACGGTAACCTTCCTTTAAGGAATTACTCTTGTCCCAGTAGGCAAAATCTTCCTCGTCCAGCAACGAATTAAGCTGTTTGATGAAGTTGGCGATCTCTTCGGCTAATTCGATCTCGCTTTCCTTGCATTCCTCCAGCGCATGCCGTATCATTTTAAGCAGGCGTTTAAGTTCAAAGGTTTCGCAGGTTGATGAACCGAAGAGAGCGGGTAGGCCGTTCAGGGAATCGAACCAGTTAGGTTTTCCGGCTTCCATCTCTATCCCGGTCCCGGATGGATCCAGAGAGGACAGCTTATTGGCCGCCAGGCAAAGGAGTTTGGCAATCAGGGTTGTATAATACACGTTTCCCTTGCCATGATCCGTCCTTAAAAGGTGAGGGGCGTGTTTGCGTTTCTGCAGCATTTCCTTTTTGGCGATATCCAGCGCCAAGCAGTGCAATTGGCGTACCTTGCCGTTATAAAGCATATATCTTTCGCTGCGCGGCCTGACGAATTCGGCATTGTCAAAAAAGGAAAAAACCTTTTTTTCAAAGAATATCTCATTAAATTTTTCAGGGTAGATCCCCAGGTAGCTGTCGATAAGGTCCAGATTATAAGTCCAATGGTCGGTCCAGAATCCCTCCCCGTGTTCAGCTTCCTGGGTTTTTTTGGAAAAGGAGAGGATCAGGTCCAGAAATTCCTCGTAAGAGGAATTAAGCCTGACCCTGTTTTCTTCAACGAAAAAGATGAGCTCACCGGGGGTAAATGACTTTTTAAGATAGGCGCCGAGTTTACCGATATCATTTTTGGCGGCTGTGCCGGCCAGTATTTTATTCAGGTCAACCCCTTCCTCAAGCAGGAAGCTGTCGGGCTTGACTACTAAAGGATTGAAACCGTCGGCCTGGATAAGGTTCATAAAAAATATCACGTTTTCGTCTTTTACTTCCGGGTTGAACCAGCAATCGTTGCGCCGGTTCTGGTTTATATCGCGGTAGTTCCCGTTTCCCTGTGAAAGATAATTAGGCTGCAGCTGGAATTTATTATAGTCTCTTTCCAGGTCTCCATGTTTACGGGAGTAAAGGTAGAATAACCTTTTAGATGCCAGTGTTTCCGGATACCCTCCGCGCATGATATTATCCAGGTAGGTTTGTCCGGCGTACAGGTCGAATTCCCTGGAGCCGCTGTCGGTTAAGATATTATTTTTTAATTTACGGATAAGCCCGATATTTTCATCAAGCTTTTTCTCCATATAGCCGGCTTTGGTGATCCTGGCTATTGAATTATTCAGAGTTTCGATATTACGTGCCTGGCCGGTGAGAGAATAGAATGTTTTTGTTTCCTTCGGGGCCAGGCGCATATTCATGAAGAGCATCGCAGAGGGAGTTTTGCTTCCGATAATCTGCTTTGACGGATAAGAGAAGGATTTCTTGGTCAAGAACCCCGCAGGATAGGAGAAGTCGGTTACCGGGCCAAATACCGCTTCGGGGTCGACAATAGGCTTGATCAGTTCAGCCTTGCCGGACTTGAAATAAAAACCGAGATAAAAATTCCCTCCTTCGATATGTACTACCTCCGGACGGTCTGCCGGATCAACCGCCAGTTTATAAAAAGGGGCGCGCCTCTTTAGGTTTTCGACATTCATCCAAGCTTCGATAGTGCGGCCAAGTTTTTTCAGGAAAAAATTATGTGTGCCGAAAGGAACTATTTGGGGTAATCCGTCGACAAGTTGAAGGGATATGGGTTTGCCGGAGGCATTCTCCACGCTGACCACGCGCCCCAGTCCGGCGTAGGTATCATTGGGTATATTGAAGCATTCAACCCTGGTTTTGATTCCCAGCGTTTCATTCTTTTCTTCCAGTACCAGATGGCTTGAACCTATGCGCATGGAATTACATATCCGGTATTTAAGGTTCGCGCAGCCGTTCTGGAAGGGTTCGTAATAAACAGAGCCCTTGGGTGTCTTCAGGCTGATAAAGGTGCGGAACCCGTGGGTGGAAACGAATTGCCAGGATTTATTCGCCGGGAAGAATTCCAGTATAGACTGGTCCTTATCCTTTATTCCGAAGCTGGATATACATTGCCCGCGGTTGACGTAAAACACCCACATTGGGATCCCGAACTTACCGGCAATTCCCGGGAAAAAATTGGCGAAGGGTCTTGAGTGGTTATAGTTTTCTATGACAAACTGTCCCCGGCCGTCCAGATAATATTTTATTTTTGAGCTATTTTTCTTCATGGGGGTAAAAGTTAATTAGTAGTATTGTACAGGTTTTATTTGCTTTGTCAACTTAAAAGGGCCCCGGCGGAATACTCCATAGCCGGCAGTTTATTCTTAAGTATTCCTCTTTGATGGTTACGAACGGCTCTGTTGACTTTTGTTCCAAAGGATGTTATCATAATTTTTTAAATGAGGAAATTATGGCTATAGATAAAGAAACGGTTAAGTATGTGGCGCATTTGGCGCGTATAGAACTGCGGCCTGAAGAGTTGGATAAGCTTTGCCGGCAGCTGCACGATATACTGGGTTTTATTGACCAGTTAAGCTCTTTGGATGTCAAAGAGGTTAAGCCTGCCAGTCATATCCTGCCTATATGCAATGTTCTGCGCGAAGACGAACCCCGTAAATCCCTGTCCCCGGATAAAGCTCTGAAAAATGCTCCATCCAGGGAGGGGGATTTTTTTAGCGTTCCGAAAATTATTGAATAAGATGGGATTGAACCAATTTACCGCACATGAGTTAATGGGTAAGCTTAAAAGCAGAGAGATTTTGCCCAGGGATATCCTGGAGGACCTCTTTGCGCGCCTGAAAGAGGTCGAGCCCAGGGTTAAGGCTTACGCGAGGTTTAAACCCGAAGGAATACCCTCCCCAGAACAATCTTTGGGTCTTCCTATAACCATTAAGGATAATATATGTACGGAAGGCTTAAAGACGGAATGTTGTTCAAAAATACTCGTTAACTTCCGCCCTCCTTATGACGCGACAGTCGTAGCTAAATTAAAGGCCGCGGGCGTTTCGATATTTCCCTTCAAGGCCAATATGGATGAGTTCGCATTCGGTTCTTCTACGGAAAATTCCTGTTTTGGCACGACCCGCAACCCCTGGGATCTGGAATACGTTCCCGGCGGTTCGTCGGGCGGGTCGGCCGCGGCGGTGGCCGGTGATGAAGCTGTTTGGGCGCTGGGGTCGGACACCGGAGGCTCAATAAGACAACCGGCGTCTTTTTGCGGCGTAGTGGGATTGAAACCAACTTATGGACTCGTTTCGCGTTTTGGGCTGGTTGCCTTTGCCTCAAGCCTTGATCAGATCGGCCCGATCACTAAAGATGTAGAGGATGCCGCGATACTTACCGGTATTATATCCGGTTATGACCCCAATGATTCCACTTCGGTAAACCAGCAGGTCCCGGATTATACCGGAAGCCTGGGAAAAGGGGCTAAAGGATTAAAAATAGGTATCCCGAAGGAGTATTTTATCGAAGGTCTGGACGCGGAAGTAAAAGATGTGATAGATGAGGCGTTAAACAAGCTGAAATTTCTTGGCGCTGTTTCAAAGGAGGTTTCCCTGCCGCATACGCAATATGCCGTACCTGTTTATTATATTATCGCTACCGCCGAAGCCAGCTCTAACCTGGCCAGGTTTGACGGGGTGCAGTACGGTTACCGCGCATCTTCGGACGAACTCATTGAGATGTACAAGAAGACCAGGGCGGAAGGGTTTGGAGAAGAGGCCAAGCGCAGGATAATCCTGGGTACTTTTGCCTTGTCGCACGGTTATTACGACGCCTATTATCTGCGCGCCTTAAAGGTGCGCACCCTTATAAAGAATGATTTCGACGCGGTGTTCAGGGATTTTGATTGCATTATTACGCCTACCTCGCCGACCCCGGCTTTCAGGATAGGAGAAAAAACTCAGGATCCTTTGAAGATGTACCTTTCGGATATTTATACCATATCGGTTAACCTCGCGGGTATCCCGGCTATTTCCATACCCTGCGGGTTTACCAAAAAAGGCCTGCCTGTCGGACTGCAAATCATGGCTAAGCCTTTTGACGAAGAGACCATTTTTAGGGTCGCCCATGCTTTCGAACAAAATACGGAGTGGCACAAGATCAAGCCAAAACTATGAGATATCAGACGGTTATCGGCTTAGAGGTGCATCTACAATTATCTACCAAGACGAAGGCTTTTTGCAGCTGCGCCATCGATTTCGGCCGGCCGCCTAATTCCGGGGTATGTCCGGTTTGTCTTGGCCTGCCGGGTACACTCCCGGTGTACAACAAGGAGGCATTGAATTCCGCAATTAAGGTGGCATTGGCTTTCTCCTGCCAGATACAGGAACATACAAAATTCGACCGCAAGAATTATTTTTATCCGGATCTTCCGAAGAATTACCAGATTTCGCAATTTGACCTGCCTCTTTCCCGCAACGGCCATCTGGAGATAATCAGCGAAGGTGAACTCAAGCGCATAGGGATTACCAGGATACACCTGGAGGAGGACGCGGGTAAACTTATCCATGGATCAAATTCAAGCCTGGTAGATTTTAACCGTACGGGGGTACCCCTGCTTGAAATCGTCAGCGAGCCGGATATATTCAGCCCGCAGGAGGCTTTTGATTATTTGACAACCCTGAAGAATATAATTGAATATCTTGACGTATCTGATTGCGATATGGAAAAGGGGTCCTTGCGCTGTGATGCCAATATCTCCCTGCGTCCGGAGGGATCTAAAGAGCTGGGGGTCAAGACGGAATTAAAGAACATGAATTCGTTTAAAGGGGTTAAAGATGCCCTGACTTTTGAGGTTATCCGCCAGACTGAATTACTGGAGAGCGGACAGGCGATCAGCCAGGAAACCCGCCTCTGGGATGCGGGTAAAGGGGTGACCGTTGCCATGCGCAGCAAGGAGGGAGCCAAGGATTACCGGTATTTCCCCGATCCCGACTTGACTGTCTTCGTCATTGAGCAGGAGGCTGTTAAGCGGATAAAATCAGGGTTACCGGAACTTCCCAAAGAGAAAATGCGGCGTTTTATAAAGGAATACGGTTTATCCGAATACGACGCAAAGATCCTGGTAAACTCCAGGAGGGATGCAGAGTTTGCGGAGGAATGCCTTCGCATGTATCCCGGTAAAGACAAAAAACCCGTAGTCAATTGGTTGATCGGACCTTTATTGTCGGAGGCCAACAACAGGAAATTGAGCTTATGCGGGCTTAAGGTCGATAAACAGGAGCTAATCAACCTGGTCGGTTTCGTGGAAAAGCAGGAGATTTCGAATCTTTCCGCCAAACTGGTCTTAACCCAGATGATCGATACCCGTAAACCCGCCGAAGAGATAATCAAGGAAAACAACATGCTGCAGATATCCGATTCCACCAAGCTGGAGGCGATCATCCTTGAAGTAATCCGGGATAACGAAAAAAGCGTAAATAGCTTCAAGGAAGGTAAGACAAATGCGCTTATGTTCCTGGTCGGACAGGTAATGAAGAGGAGTGCCGGCAAAGCAAACCCAAAGGTGGTCGGGGACTTGTTAAAGAGGAGGTTGACCGGTGCGTAAGAATATCCTGATTTATATTTTACTGGTCGTATTTTTGTTTACCGCCGCATCCGGTTCTTTTGCCGGTAAAAAGAAGGCTTATGACGATCTTTACCGTCAAGTGGAACTCTTTTCTGACACCCTGGCTGTTATCCATAACGAATACGTGGAAGACACAAAACCCAGGGATTTGATATATGGGGCGCTTAAGGGAATGCTTGCTTCGCTTGACCCGCATAGCCAATTCATGGATCCGGATACCTATAACGAATTGAAGGTAGACACGGAGGGCAAGTTTGGGGGATTAGGAATAGAGATCACTATCAAGGATGGGTTATTGACCGTGATCACGCCCATCGAGGATACCCCGGCATGGAGAGCGGGTATAAAAGCCAATGACCGCATCGTAAAGATCAATGATGAGTTGACGCGCGAGATGACGCTTACCGAAGCGGTAAAGAGGATGCGCGGTAAACCGGGAGAGACGGTGAACCTTACCATATTGAGGGATTCTGAAAAAAAATTAATGGATTTCAAGATCGTCAGGGATATTATCAGGATCAAGGATGTTAAGGATGCGCGCATACTGGAGGACGGGATAGGTTATATCCGCCTGACCGAATTCCGTGAGAACACCCTGAAGGAATTCGATAATGTTTTGAACAATCTTGCCAGGCAGAAGATGAAAGCCCTGATTATTGACCTGCGCAATAACCCCGGAGGACTGTTGGATGTAGCCGTAAAAGTGGCCGGCAGATTTGTGCCCCCGGATAAAATGATCGCCTATACCAAAGGAAGGAAAGAGGACCAGAACCTTGAATTTTATTCTGACAGCAAGGATGTCAATCTGGAAATGCCGCTGGTAATTTTGATCAATGAGGGTTCTGCATCCGGCAGCGAAGTCGTTGCCGGGGTCTTACAGGATTATAAACGCGCCATAATTATCGGAAAGAAATCTTTCGGCAAAGGGTCAGTACAGACAGTTATCCCCCTGGGTGATGGCTCGGCGCTTCGTCTGACCACCAGCCACTATTTTACGCCTTCCGGCAAGATCATTCACGGTAAAGGCATTACTCCCGATATACCGGTTGAGGCGAAAAAAGAGGCCGCTTTTGCAGGGGAAAATACCGATCAGGATAAGATTGAAAATATATTCGATAAGATCGAATCTGTCGG
>JAQUKF010000002.1 GCA_028719265.1 Candidatus Omnitrophota bacterium | reverse complement strand
CTCCTCCTCTTTTCCCAACACGCTGTAAAATATCTTGGCGTTCCTCAAATCCCGGCTTAACTCCACCTTGGTTATGGTAACAAAACCTATGCGCGGGTCTTTAAGCTCATCATGAATTATCAGGCTCACCTCTCTCTTTATCGCTGACGCGACACGCTCATGTCTGGACATCTGGCTCCACTCCGTTGTTGTAGTTGTCTTATTATTTTACCGGCCAGGGCAAGCTCCTGCCGGCGGCCGCCAGCCTTACCGTCAAGCCTGGCGACCAATACCCTGTTTAATATCTTCCGGAATCCCGGACCCGGCATTACACCCATCCTGCATAGGTCGTCTCCCGTGATCGAAAGGCGCAGGCGGTTGTAAACCCCGAGAAAATCCGAAATATTCCTCCTGAAGAGGCTGTCGGACCAAAGAGAACGCAGAAAAATGATCTCTTCCAGGCTCAAAGGTTTGAGTAGGCTAAAGACCCGGGCGGGCTTTATACCCCTTCTCTTCAGGCTCTTGACCAGCTTGCTGCCTATCCGCCGGCAGCCAAGGATCTTCTTTGCTGCTGTTGCCGTAAAACCAAGCTTGCGGATGATCTCCTTTGCTTCCTCGCGGCTCAAGGGCCTTAGAAGCGCCGCAAAATAAATTATCCAAGGCTCAAAATCGCCATAGCAGGGTAATTTCTCCATAAACCAGGAAACCTGTTTATTGACGGACTTAAATAAACCAAACGTTTGTCTTCCCGGCTTCAGCTTACTGCTGACAAAGGATAAACCGGCCAAGTCATGAAGCCTCTTGACCTGCGCCGAAGGATCTTTCTCTTTAAGCATCAGCACCAGCTCATCCCGTATCCTGTGAGGATGCACCCTATGCAACAAGCCTGAAGCTACCGCCTCCTTCAATAGGTCTAAGGTTTCTTTCTCGATCTTAAAGTTATAGCGCTGCATAAAACGGATCCCCCTTAATATGCGCGTAGGGTCATCCTTAAAACTCGATCTATGCAAAACGCGGATCTTGCCTGAAGCCAGGTCTTCTTTACCCCGGTACTTATCGATCAACTCCCAGCCCTTCTTTCCGGAAAGAGCAATTGCCATGGCATTGATCGTAAAGTCTCGGCGGAAAAGGTCCTCCGCAAGACTCCCGGATGATACTAACGGCAGGCAGGCACAGGCAGGATACCTCTCTTTACGCGTAGTAGCCACGTCCAGCTTAAGCCTGTCTCCGAGGATAAGGGTAGCTGTGCCGAACCTCTCGTGCCTTACCAGCCTGGAATCCAGTTTTTTGGCAAGCTTCTCGGCAAACCCGATACCATCACCTTCCACGGTTATATCCAGGTCCCAATCCCGGACGCCCAGGATAAGGTCGCGGGGGAATCCCCCGACCAGGTACGCCGGCATTTTAGTTTCCCTGGAAACCTCTTTCACCGACGAAATCAGCCGTTTTATCTCCCGCGGAGATTTTTCTAAATATGTCTTCATTCTTTTCTGCATTCTATATGCCGCATACTGCCTTTACGGCCGGGGGTGGAACATCTTATGGATCGTCTTAAGCCTCTCCTTGTCTATGTGCGTATAAATCTGGGTAGTGGAAATATTGGAGTGACCGAGCATCTCCTGCACGGAGCGCAAATCCGCTCCCCTCTCCAGCAAATGAGTGGCAAACGAATGCCTTAAGGTATGCACCTTTATCGGTTTTTTGATCCCGGCTTCTTTGGCATATTGGGTGATCAGCTTCCAGACCGATTGCCGGGAGAGCTTATCCCCGGAGCGGTTGACAAAAAGGAACTCCGAGCTCCTGCCTTTTAAGAAATACGGCCTGCTGGATTGCAGGTATCTGTTAATGCTGTGTATGGCCTTCTTGCCCAGCGGTATGACACGTTCTTTATTTCCCTTGCCTACGCAGCGCAGGAACCCGATATCCAGGTTTACGTTATTCGCCTTAAGATCCGTGCATTCGGATACGCGCATACCGGTAGCATAAAGCGTCTCAAGGATCGCCTTATCCCTGGCCCCCTGCTTGAGCCGTACGTCCGGCTGGCTGATCAACGATTCAACTTCGTTCAACGAAAGCGTGTCCGGCACCTTCTTCCACAATTTCGGGGAATCGATCAAATTCGTAGGGTCGTCCTTTAATATCCTCTCCCTTGAAAGGAAACGGTGGAACATGCGTATCGCCGCCAGCCTGCGCGATATGCTTCTTGGAGAAACCCCCTGCCCCTTTTCAAAAAGCATGAATTCAACTATATCGTTCTTGGATATCCTGGAAAGCGCGCTTATGCCGCGCCTTTCCATGAAATCCAGATAGATGTTTAAATCCTGGCGGTAAGCGACAACGGTATTCTTCGCCAACCCCCGCTCTACCGTAAGGTAATCCAGGAAGGAATCAATAAGCTCTTTCATCCCGCTCCTTCTTATTCAATCCGTAAAACGGGCGCTTTTAATAATCGGATGCCGCAAAAAAAAAGACAATTTCGTCTTTATTCTGTAAAATAATTGCCGTCCTTCTCCCTGCCGATAGTTGTCGCGGGGCCGTGACCGGGATAAACCTTTGTCCCGGCTGGCAGCGTGAACAACCTATCATTGATCGATTTCCCAAGCAGGCCGCCGTCGCCGCCCGGCAGGTCATAACGGCCCACCCCCTGGCAAAATAAGGTATCCCCGCTGAAAAGTATCCCTTCCTCCGGCTTTCTCATCAGAAGCCCTATGCCTCCGGGGGTATGACCTGGAAGGTGCAGGACCTCAAGTTCAAGGCAATCAAGGCTGATTATCTGTTTATCCTCCAGGAACTTGATCTCGGAAGACACCTTACAAGGCAGGGAGAAAACGCCGGAAAGGTTCTTCTTGGCATCCTTAAGCATCTCCGCATCCTGCCTGTGCACATATACGGCAACGCCGAATTTATCGTCTGCCCCGATATGGTCGTAATGGCCGTGGGTATTGATCACCATCCCGGCCCTCAAATGATGTTTTTCCAAAACAGCCTGTATTTTCTTGGCCTGGCTCCCCGGGTCAATAATTATGGCCTGTCCGCCCTGCGCGCAGGCAAGAATATAACAATTCACCTGCATCGGCCCTACGCCTACTGTCTCAAAGATCATTTTAAATAATTCCTTATCTTGGGATAGGTAAATCCCTTATGGACATCCATCTCGATACGCCTGGCAACCTGAAGGTTCCGTGAATTGTCGGTGCCGTAAATATCGCTTTTGATGGAAGCCAAAAGTTCGATCGTCATATTGACATAAGCATCCAGGTTCTTCTGCGTATCTTCCGTCAGCATGCTTTTCATTTTGATCAGGTTCTTCAGCGCCTCTTCGGCACAGTCCGTCTTTTTCTTAAGGCTCAAACCCTGGATAAGGGCATTCTCCAGTTCACCCTGCCAGGATTTCCAGAAAAGAAAATACTGACGGTACAACTCCTCCTTGGTCATATTCGGGCCCTTGTACTCTTCCGGGGCAAGGACCATCTCTATCGGCTTATCCCCCTTCTTGGATTTACGGGTAAACTTACGCACGAAGGATTCACACCCCGACAGGATTGGTAAAAGAAAACAACACAATAAAAATACGAAAAATCTCCTTGTTTTCATTTAAGCATCTCCTTGAATTCATCCTCTCCGATTACCCTTACACCCATATCCGTGGCTTTATCCAATTTTGTTCCCGCGTCCTTGCCGGCCACCAGTATATCAGTCTTTGCGCTTACGCTGGATGATGCCGACCCTCCGGAGCGGCGCACGAGCTCCTCCGCCTCGGAGCGCGAAAAAGATTCCAGCTCTCCGGTAAATACCACTGTCTTTCCGGTAAGCCGGTTGACCATTGAGCCGCCGGATTGCCTGTTCATATTAAGCCCAGCATCCTCCAGCTCCCGGATAATCCTTTTTGTCCGCTTAAGGCTGAAATAGTCCAAGATGGATCCAGCTATGACCGGGCCGATCTCCGGGATTTTCTCCAGCTCTTCAGGCCCGGCCTGCATAAGTTTATGCATCCGTCCGAATTTTTCAGCCAGGGTGTAAGCTGCCTTCTGCCCCACGTGCCGGATACCCAAAGCAAAGATCAGGCGGTCCAAAGGCTGCCGCTTGCTCATTTCTATCGCCCTTAACAGGTTATCGGCCTTCTTATCCTTGAATAACTCCAGCTTCAACAGGTCTTCGTGTCTTAGCTTGTAGATATCCGCCAGGCTCCTCAGGAGTTTCAGGCTTACCAGCTGGGCGACCACCGCCTCTCCCATGCTTTCTATATCCATAGCGTTACGGCTGGCAAAATGCAGGAGCGCCCTCTCCAGCTGCGCGGGACAATCGGGATTGATACAGCGGTAAGCTACGTCCTCCTCTTTTTCCTTGACGATCCTTTCCCCGCAGGCGGGGCATTTTGAAGGAAAAGCGTAAGGATTTTCGCCTTTCTGTTCTACCACTTTGACTATCTTCGGTATCACATCCCCGGCCCGTTCGATAAGCACACGGTCCCCTTCCCTTAATTTAAGTCTCTCTATCTCGTCGAAATTATGCAGGGTGGCATTGCTTATGGTCACCCCTGAGCATTCTACCGGTTTAAGTTCAGCCGTCGGGGTGATCACTCCGGTACGGCCGACATTCACCTTGATCGCAACCACCTCGGTAGTTGCCTGGCGGGCGGGAAACTTATAAGCCACCGCCCAGCGCGGGCTTTTGGCGGTAAATCCCAGGTCCCTCTGTTGAGAAAAACTATTGACCTTGACCACCACCCCGTCAATTTCATAACTCAGTTCGTCGCGCCTCTTTTGCCAATCGCGGCAATAATCGATTACTTCTTTTATGTTCCCGCAAAGCGCCGAATGCGTATTTACGCAAACTCTCCATTCCTTAAGCCTTGCAAAAAAATCCCACTGCGTCTCTATGGACAATCCGTTGTAGGCGCCCAGGGAATGCGCGAAGAAATTAAGACGCCTTTTGGCGACAACGCCGCTGTCCAGCAGCTTTAAGGAACCGCTCGTGGCATTGCGCGGGTTGGCAAAAAGGCTTTCCCCGGAATCCATGCGTTCCTTGTTCAAAAGGGAAAAATCCCTTTTATCCATATATACTTCTCCGCGGATCTCTATGAAATCCGGAGGGCGCACGCCTGACAGCCCCAAAGGTATCGAGCGGATCTTCTTTATGTTCGGGGTTACATCTTCCCCTGTATGTCCGTCACCGCGCGTTGCGCCCAAAGAAAGCTTTCCCTCTTTATAGGTGAGGTTGGCGCTTACCCCGTCAATCTTAAGCTCCACCACATATTCGCAGGCACTGTTTCCTGGCAGGGATTTGCGTACCCGCTCATCCCAGGCGGACAATTCCTCGATGGAATAGGTATTATCCAAAGAAAACATCCCCGCCTCATGCCTTACGGTCTTAAAGCCCGGGCTGATCCCGGAGCTCAACCGCTGGGTCGGGGAATCGTCGGCGCGCAACTTCGGATATTTATCCTCCAGCGCTTTCAATTCCAGCATCAGGTCATCGTATTCCTTATCGGAAACGATGGGCTGGCTCAAAACATAATAGGAATAATCGTGCTCCCTTATCTTCTCCCTTATCAGTTCGATCTTGTTTTTTATCCGGTTAGGCATTTTTGAACGCATAAAAAGGCTAGAATGAAACTTGAAAACCGTGGAGTTCACCGGTTGCCGGCAACCATTCGCTGTCCGTTCCCTTGATATAGCGTAAGAAACGCTGAGTGATTTGTTCTATAAAGGCATCCAGGGTCTCTTCTCCGGCCTCCGCCAGCACCTCTACCCGTCCGTCGTCCAGGTTCTTCACCCAGCCGCACACCTGAAGCGAATCGGCGATCTCCCTGACGGTATATCGGAAGCCTATCCCCTGGACCCTGCCCGAGAAAAAGATATGCAGTTGTTTTTTCATCCAGGCCTCTCCTCCCGTTATCCAGCCGTCCGGCGGATACTCTTGAATCTGCCCGCAGGTAACGGAATTGGCCGCAAGCGCCTGTCCGATGGCCTGCGCGCATACCGTTTACGCAGGCCACCAGACAGCCGGATTTATTTCGGGGCGACAGGACTTGAACCTGTGACCTCAGCGTCCCGAACGCTGCGCTCTAGCCAAACTGAGCCACGCCCCGTTGGAAATTAAAGCCGTAATTATATAAGTATAGCAAAAATTAGAATTTAAGCAACAGGAGAAAGGTCAGGGAGCGGACCTTTTGGCGAGAATGTCAAATTCCACATTCAATTTAGACGACGCGCCCTTAAAACTCAAGGTTGTATTATTAAAAGTATGGGGAATGACGCAGACGCTGATAACATTTGAACGGCTCCCCGCTAAAGTCAGGCTTATCCCGTCCAGGGACACCGACCCCTTGGGCAGGCAGTAACGGATAAAACCTGCCGGGATGGCGACTTCAAACACCAGGTTGCCGTCCCTGATAGTTTTGCGGCGTACCAGGCCGAGGCAGTCGATATGGCCGCTTACAAAATGCCCGGATATCCTGTCCCCTAATTTAAGGCTGCGCTCAAGGTTTACCTGCTCCCCGGCCTTAAGCAGCCCAAGGTTGGTATTCCTGAACGTCTCGGCCATCACCTCAAATGAAAGCAGGCCGTCGTTGGCCGAAACCGCCGTAAGGCATACACCGTTGACCGCTATACTGTCACCGACTTTAACATCATGGACGGATACCCGAGAGGAGACTTCAAGCAGCATAAGCCTTCCTGAACGCGCCAGCCTTTTTACCCTGCCTAATTCTTCAATTATTCCAGTAAACATTTATACGTTTGCCGCCTTAAAGGGTCCAGACTTGATCCGGGATGTTTCAGCTTGATTTCACATCCGCTTCGATAAGGATGTCTTCCGCGAAATGCCGTATCTTGACGCCTTCCAGTTTTATTGCCTGCTCAGGGCGCCTCACTCCCTTGCCCATCACCGATGAAACCGCGTCCTTGCCGCCGATGATCTTGGGGCTGATGAAAAACATTATCTTGTCCACCAGCCTCTCGTCAAAGAGAGAACCGATAAGCGTCCCGCCCCCCTCCACGATAATACTGCTGATCTTCAGGCGGGCGAGCTTCTTAAGCGCATCTCGCAGGTTGATCTGCCCGCCCTTCTCCTTGACCTCCAGTATCGTGGCTTTAGCGGAAAGCCGTCTGCGGTTCTCCGTTTCCTGTCCGGGACGGCTGGGCAAAGTAACGATGATTACCCTGCCTGTTCCCGAGAATATCTCGGAGTTCTCGGGCGTGCTCAGGTTGCTGTCGATGATCACCTTGACCGGCTGCTTTTGGGAAGGTTCCACGTTAAGCCGGGGATTATCCCGCAATACGGTATTGACCCCCACCATGATCGCGTCATAATCCTTCCTGATCTTATGCGCGAAAACGCGCGAGATATCCGAGGTGATCCATTTTGATTCGCCCGTGAAAGTAGCTATCCGGCCGTCCAAAGACTCGGCGACCTTGACCGTGACAAGAGGAATGCCTGTAGAAATATACTTTATGAAACTTTCATTGATCTTCCTCAACCGCCCGCTTAAAGCCCCCACCTTTACCCTAATATTGTTCTGCTTGAGCAGCAGGATCCCCTTGCCGTTATTCAAAGGGTTGGGATCGATCATCCCCACGACCACCTCTTTTACGCCGCTTTGGATCACCCGGTTGACGCAGGGGGGGGTAAGTCCCGTATGCGTACACGGCTCAAGCGTAACATACAGAACCGCGTCTTTGGCTTTGGTCCCCGCCTGATCCAAGGCAATAATCTCCGCGTGGGCCAGTCCGGCCCTGGCATGAAACCCCTTTCCTATAATCCTCCCCTTTTTTACAACTAAAGCCCCTACCAGAGGATTGGGAGAAGTCTTGCCTTTGGCCTTGAGGGCCAGCTTCAAGGCCAGCCCCATATAATACTCGTCATCTTTCCTGATCATATCCTGACCTGCCGTAAATCATCTACCATATCCATAGGAATCTTGACCATGCCTAATTTTATATTAGGCTTTACGCTCCCATGGAAATCCGAGCCCCCCGTAACCAGAAGTTTGAGCTCCTTTGCCAAATCCAGATAAAAATTGACCATGGACTGCGAATGTTCAGGGTAATAAGCTTCTATTCCTCCTAAACCGCAATCGGCCAGGTCCCTGATCAGTTCATCATTACGCAGTAAATAAGGATGGGCCAGAACCGCTACCCCTCCGGAGCGCCTGATCAATTTTATCGCCTCCTGCGGAGAAAGATTGAATCCCAGGACATATGCCGGCGATTTATCCCCTATATACCTGGAGAAGGCCTCGCCAGTAGTAGAAACCCATCCTCTTTTTACCAGCGCCTTGGCGATATGCATCCTGCCAACGGTGCCTTTGCCGGAAATATCGAAAACGTCCCGCGGGTCAATCCTGACATCCAGATCTTCCAAGTTCTTTACGATCTTATACACCCGCTCCACCCTGTTCTGCTGCATAACCTTCAGCTTTTCGGTCAGCTCTGCATTCCGGAAATCAAAGAAATATCCCAGTATATGGACCTCCTGTCTTTCGTATTGGGCGGTCAATTCAATGCCCGGGATGATCTCCAGCCCAAAACTGCTTGAAGCCTCCAGCGCCTCGGGAATCCCCTCTACCGTATCATGATCGGTTATGGCGATAGCCGAAAGCCCGCTGGAATGAGCCGCTGTGACCAGCTGCCTGGGAGACAGCGTACCGTCGCTCTCGGAAGTATGCACATGCAAATCGGCGTATTTAGTCATTATATATTAGCTTCCTGACCGGATGGGCCTTTTATCAGGCTAAAACAAGAAAAACCCGGGTCATTTTCCTTTCTCTATTTTTATTTGATCCAGTATGGCATTGACAAACTTGCCGGACTCGGAACCGGAATATTTCTTGGCCAGCTCAACCGCCTCGTTTATAGCAACTTTCGGCGGGATATCTCCGCGGAAGATAAGCTCAAAACAACCCAGACGCATAATATTGCGGTCAACGAATGCCATACGGTCAAGCTGCCAGTTCGACGCATACCTGCTGATCTTTTTGTCTATTTCCTCTATATGCTCTACCACCCCGCCCAAAAGCTGCGCGGAGAAATCTTTAAGCTCAAGCGAAGCCTGCGCCTGTTCGCCGGACTCCCAGAAATTTCTTAGTATATCCTGCCAGCTGCCGCGGGTAATATCCGCCTGATAGAGCATTTGCAATACATATTCACGGGCCTTGGTACGTTTACGCATGGTTTTATTATTTTAGCTGTGCCGCCAGGTTCACCATCTCAATGGCTGAAAGCGCCGCGTCCCGCCCCTTATTTCCGTCCTTTGAGCCTGAACGCTCCACTGCCTGTTCAATACTGTCGGCGGTAATTATGCCGAAAATAACCGGCACACCGCTGTCCAGGGAAACCTTAGCCACTCCTTTTGCCGCTTCGGAGGCGATATAATCGAAGTGCGGCGTAGCTCCGCGGATAACCGTGCCCAGGCAGATCAGGGCGTCAAAAGACTTGGACTTGGCCATCTTCTGCGCGATAACCGAGATCTCGAACGCCCCGGGCACCCAGGCTACGCTGATATTTTTATCATCCGCTCCGTGTCTTGTCAATGTATCAATGCACCCGCTTACCAGTTCCTTGGTCATAAAATCATTGAAACGTGAAGCGATCAACCCGAAAGATTTTCCCTTTGCCAATAAGTTCCCCTCAATCACTTTAACCATTTTACAGTCTCCTTCCCTTTTGTTTTCCTGCTTTTATCCTGCTTCTGGTTTTAATTCTCCCTGACTGCCACCCGCTAACTACTATATACTATCATACTCTTTATATGTCTATCTGGTGTCCCATCTTCTCTTTCTTCGTCTTAAGATACCTGTAATTCTGCGCGGTAGGCGTAATTTCCAAAGGCAGGCGTTCAACGACCCTAAGGCCATAACCCTCAAGCCCCACGATCTTGCGCGGGTTATTGGTCAACAGCCTTATCTGTCTTACGCCTAAATCCACCAGTATCTGAGCGCCGATCCCGTAATCGCGCAGGTCGGCTTTATGTCCCAGGGCCTCATTTGCCTCAACCGTATCCATCCCCTTATCCTGAAGATTATAAGCGCGCAGTTTCTCCACCAGCCCTATCCCCCTGCCTTCCTGGTTCATGTAAAGGACGATTCCTTTTTTTTCAATAGATATAGCCTGCATGGCCTTTTCCAGCTGCTTGCCGCAATCGCAGCGCAGCGAACCGAAGACGTCTCCCGTCAGGCACTCCGAATGAACCCTTACCAATACCGCTTCATCCAGCCAACTGCCCATGCAAAGCGCAAGATGTATCTGGCCGCTCGTTTTGTCGCGGTAAACGGTCAACCTGAACTCCCCGAACCTGGTAGGCAGCTTGGTCTCCACTATCTTCTCAACCAGTTTTTCTTTCTTGCGCCGGTATTCAATGAGGCTGGCAATAGTGCAGATCTTTAAAGAGTGCCTGGCGGAAAAATCAAGAAGATGCGGCAGGCGGGCCATAGAGCCGTCGTCATTCATTATCTCGCAGATCACTCCCGCCGGATAAAGTCCTGCCAGGCGCATTAAATCCAGGGTCGCCTCGGTATGACCCGCCCTGACCAGTACCCCGCCGCGGCGGCAGCGCAGAGGAAAAATATGTCCGGGGCGCACCAGGTCTTCAGGACGGCTCTTTTCGTCGATCAATACCTCTATTGCCCTGGCGCGGTCATAAGCGGATATGCCCGTAGTGATACCCTTGGCGGCATCTACGGAGATCATCCAGGCGGTCTTGAAGGGATCTTCGGCATTAGCTTGAAGAGTGTTTTTAAGCATCGGGTCAAGCTCAAGCAGGCGCAGCCTCTCCTCTTCCATGGGCACACAAATCAGCCCGCGGCCGAATTTTGCCATAAAATTTATGTCTTCGGGTTTGACGAAAGAGGCGCCCATTACCAGGTCCCCCTCGTTCTCGCGGTCTTCGTCATCTACCACGATAACCATTTTCCCGGATTTTAATTCCTCGATTATTTCAGGTATGCTGTTGAACATGGTCTCTCCATATCATCCTGCCGGCCAGGCTTAAAATCCAGTAAGGAAATTTCCTGCCGCAGGGCCTTTTGCCGGCTAAATAAAATACCCAAAGATAATCTTTGGGTATATTAATTTTAATCTTTTTCCATCTGGACTTTCGCATACATACCGCTGCGGCGCTAAATACTGCCCCGGCAACGCCTGTATGGCACCATCGGCCCTGGGATCTCACCAGGTCTGCCGGCGTCAAATTCCTGGCGCCTGCTCGCGGGCTACACCGCCGGTAAGGATTTCCACCTTGCCCTAAAGATTAATTGTGTTTATTTTACCACAAAAACCGGGCTTGTCAATACAATTAAAAACGTCTATAATGAAACTTATGAGAGACAGGGTGCTTCCCGAAATTCATAAAAAACTGGCTTCCTGCGGCAAAACCGTCGCCGTAGCCGAATCCTGCAGCGGGGGGCTGCTTTCGGCCGAACTCACCAGGAACCCGGGGGCTTCGGCTTATTTCCTGCTGGGGGTGACAAGCTATAGCAACTCCTCTAAACGCTCAATATTGAAAATTCCCGCCGGGCTGATCTGTTCCTACGGCGCCGTCAGCCCCCAGGTGGCGGTATCAATGGCCAAGGCCATACGCAAAATAGCAAAGGCGGACTTTGGCATCGGCATAACCGGCATTGCCGGCCCATCAGGGGCAACTCCGGGAAAACCCGTAGGCACCGTATTTATCTGTTTATCCCTAAAGAAAACTGATATATGCCGCAAATTCTTTTTCCGGGGAAGCCGGAACGAGATCCGCAGAAAAACGGTCCGGGAGGCCTTGCGTCTATTATGCGCGCATTTATAGCTGTTGAAATCCCCGAAGAGATCAAAGATGGTATTTCCGGGATGCCGGAGAAGGCGGATGAATACCCGGGCATCAACTGGGTCAAACCGCAAAACCTGCACCTGACGTTGAAGTTCCTGGGCGAAATATCATCCGGACAGATTGAAGAAGTTAAAAAGAATATCGCGCTGATTGCAAAATCCTTCCCCCCTTTCAGGGTCAAACTGGAAAAATCCGGCGTATTTCCCCATCTGCGGGAGGCAAGGATAATCTGGATAGGTCCGCAGCGGACACCGGAAGAATTAAAAAGTCTTTTCGCCCGGCTGGAGACGGAGATCTTGCAGACAAACGCCCTGCGTCAAGAACGCTCTTTCCACGCGCACGTAACTGTCGGCCGCATAAAAAAATCCGTTCCTGCGCCCGTATTACAGAAAATCATTGACGGCATAGAAAAGGATTTATCCGCTTTAAACTGCGAATTTGACTGTAAAGAAATAACCTTGTTCGAAAGTACGCTTAATCCGCAAGGTCCGGTTTATACGGCAATAGGAAAATTCAATCTTAACGCCAGCTGAAGCACGATATTGGCATAAATACCCGCGACCAGATCATCCCCCATTACCCCCATAGCCCCATGCAAACCCTGCAGTCTTGAAGCCGGAAAAGGCTTAAGGGTATCCAGGATACGGAACATCAGGAAAGCCAGGATAACTACTTTTGGCTCGGCAGGCAGGAAGCTGAGGGCAAGGAGCATCCCGGCTATCTCGTCGATCACTATGCATCCCGGATCCTTCCTGTTGAACAATTCTTCCGCCCTGCCGCTGGTCAACATCCCCAGGATAAACACGCATAATATAAAAAGGAAATATCCCGGGCTGGCGGCTCCGCCAAACAGGCAGAATATGCCTACCCCGGCGGCACTGCCGAATGTACCGGGGATCAAAGGCAAGTATCCGATAAAAAAGAAAGTACTGGTCATCCTGACCAGGAGATCGCGCAAGGGAGCGGTCCTCATAAGCGGGTGATTATCTTGCGGTTCTCCCAAAGATAGGACAAACCGGAATAAAGGGTCAGACCTACGGTAAGCAGCATAAGGACGAATATCCCATGGCGGAACATCTTCTCCCAGGCCGGGTTCCAGGTAGAATATTTAAGCGCGACCTCTTTGATCAGGATGAAACCGAGGATTGCGAATATTACTCCCATCTGCACTACTGTTTTGTGTTTTCCCGCGCGCGCGGCGGAAAGCACCTTCCCTTTGTTTAAAGCGAAGAGGCGCAGGGAAGTTATCATGATCTCGCGGGCAATGATGATCACAAACATCCAGGCGTCGATCAATTGCAACTGCACAAAAGCCGCGAAGGCCGCCAGCACCAATATCTTATCGGCAATTGGGTCCATCAGCCGGCCAAAATCCGTAACCATATTCCTGCGCTGGGCGACCATACCGTCAAACAGGTCGGATAACGCGGCAAGGCTGAAAACGATCAGGCTGGCCACCTTGGGCCAGAGCCCCTGGCAGAACAAAAAGAACATAAATACAAAAGTCAATAAGATCCGCGATAACGTCAAACGATTGGCAAGATTCATCCCGTACCTTCTCCTTTATTAGTTGATTTCCAAAGCCTGCCGCCTTGCGCATATTAAAACGGCCAAGGCGCAAACCTTAAATCGCCTCTCCTACCAGGTCATACTCTAACGTATCCGTGACCATCACATCGGTAAAATCCCCCGGCTTAAGCCGGCGGGCAGAATTGACATAAACCAGGCCGTCGACCTCCGGCGCATCCGCCTGGCTGCGGCCGGTGTAAGAACCGTCCTGTTCATCCTCGATAAGTACGCGCAGCCGCTTATTCAGGAAGCCGGCGTTTACCTGCGCCGCTATGCCCTGCTGCAACTCCATGATAGCCCCAAGCCTTTCCTCTTTAAGCCTGCGGCTCAACTGCCCTTTCAGGTTATATGCCGGGGTGCCTTCTTCGCGGGAATATGTAAAAGCCCCCAATCTCTCGAATTTTATCTCCTTGATAAAACCCAAAAGCTCCTTGAATTCCTTGTCCGTCTCCGAAGGAAAACCGGCAATTAACGATGTGCGCAGGCAGACCCCGGGGATCTTCTTTCTTATCTTTTCAATCAGGGAAATTATCCCTTTCTTGGTAGCTTTGCGGTTCATCAGCCTGAGTATGCGGTCATTGATATGCTGTACAGGCAAATCAATATATTTGCATACCCTCTCATGCGAAGAGATCAAATCAAGCAGGTCGTCACTTATGCGTTCAGGATTCAGGTACAAGAGGCGGATCCAGCCGACATCCGGCGTATTGCGGATTATTTTCCTTAGTACTCCGCTCAAGCGGCTTTCCCCGCATGAATCCAACCCAAAACCGGTAATGTCCTGGCCGATTATATTCAACTCGGAAATTTTTTGCCGGTTGAAACACCTGGCCTTGCGGATAACCGTCTCTTCGTCCAGGCTGACCAATTTCCCCTTGATCCGGGGAATAACGCAATAGCTGCAGCTATTCACGCAGCCTTCGCATATTTTCAAATAAGCATAATGCCGGGGGGTCAAAGGGAACCTGCCTGTCCGCCGGTCAAGACCGGGTGACCCCACAAAGGCATCTACTTCCGGCAGATGCCTGTTCAGGTGCCGGTAGCGCTGCGCCAGGCATCCGCAAACAACTATCTTCTTAAGCTTCCCCTCTTTCTTGAGCTCTATCAGCTCAAGGATGGCCTCCACCGATTCGCGCTTTGCCTCGTCGATAAACGCGCAGGTATTCACCAGGGCGATGTCTGCCCCGGAGATATCTTCGGTTATGGAATAGCCTTTATTCTTAAGCCTGGCAAGCAGGCTTTCGGCATCTACCAGATTTCTCGGGCAGCCCAGGCTTAACATCCCCAGTTTTTGTTTCATCGGGAAATCTTTAAGCCTTCTTTGTTGATAATGATATTCTTTAAAGATTGCCCGCGGCGCCCGAGCCTGCTAAAACGCTGATCATTGACCTGCAGCTCTACCGCGCCTGCATCGCCGAGGGATAATTCGATCTTTTCTTTAGCCTGCCAGGTTTCCGTCCTGCCGCGCGCAAGCACCCCGTGGAAAACAACCCTGCCGTCCACCTTGGCGGAAATCCAGGATTTATCGCGCGCGAATATGCCGACTACAAACCCCTGCGCAAGTTCCTTGCGGACCTTGGCCTGCTTAGGGATATTCTTGGCGGAAGACCTGTTTATGGTTTCTTTGGGTAAGAGTTCGCCTCCACGGGTAGATTTGGGATGGGCGGAAGAAGAATGCGCGCGCCTTAAAACTATATCCCTGCGCCAGGTGGAAACGGCCTTGAATAGTTTAAATACCAGCAATATGGAAATTACCGCGATTACCGCAAATAATATTATTTTTTTACTCCTGGCCGAAGGTCTTATCGCTTTTAATTTAAACGAAAAATTCCTGGGAAGTACGGGTTTTTTCTCAAGGCGCTCTCCTATGCCCTTGCCCACGGCAGCGTTTAAAACCGGTTTTGCGGACTGGGCAGGCTGGGCAAGGAACTCTTTGGGATCAAGGCCTAAGCTGTTGCAATATAACTTAATAAAGCCCTTCAGGTAAATTGGGCTTAAATCCGTAATGCTATCCCCTTCGATCGCGCGCAAGACGTTGGGATGGATCTTGGTTTTCTTCTGGATCTCCTCAAGACTGATCCCTCTCTCCTGGCGAATCTTCTTTAACCTGGCCCCCGCCGTCTCAATATTCATACCGCACCTTCTATTTTTATTCCCTTTTCCTGGTCTGTTCTCTTAATCTTTCCGGCTGCCGGTTAACGGGGAGCGCTGCCGCCTGTTAAATCCTTAAGCCAATTCTGACGGTCAACAAGTATCCTGCGCGGCTTGCTTCCTTCATACGGTCCGACGAGGCCTTCGGATTCCATAATGTCTATAATACGCGCGGCGCGGGTATAACCAAGCCGCATACGCCTCTGCAATATAGAAACCGAGGCCTGATTACTTTCCATTATCACGCGTACCGCCTCCTCGTAAAGCTCATCCTTCTCTCCGCCGTTGCCCAAAGCGCCTTTCTGCTGGTCTTTAAGTATCTCTTCGTCATAAGCAGGCTCACCCTGCTCCTTAATAAATCCCACGACCTTCTCGATCTCGGCGTCCTTGACCAGAGCTCCCTGAATACGGATAAGGTCTTCTTTGCCGGGCTGCAAGAATAGCATATCGCCTTTGCCCAGCAAGGTCTCTGCCCCGTTCATATCCAGGACGGTGCGCGAATCAACCTTGGAGGCGACTTTAAATGATATACGCGCAGGCAGGTTGGCTTTGATAACTCCGGTAATTACGTCCACGCTCGGCCGCTGCGTAGCCAGGATCAGATGTATCCCGACTGCCCGTGACAACTGCGCCAGGCGGGTAATCGCGTTCTCTATCTGGTCGCGCGCCACGGTCATCAAATCCGCAAATTCATCCACGATCACCACGATATAGGGCAGCTTCTCCTGCGGCTGCTTCTCGTTATACGCCTCAATATTCCTTGCCCCCGCCTTCGCCAGGAGCTGATAGCGCTCTTCCATCTGCCCGACCACCCAATTGAGGGCCACTGCCGCTTTCTTGGCATCGGTAACTACCGGGCACAAAAGATGCGGCAGTCCGTTAAAAGGCATCAGCTCTACCATTTTCGGGTCGATCATCAGGAACTTCAGGTCATTCGGAGAGCTTCTAAAGAGAAGGGATAATATGCAGGTATTTACGCATACGGTCTTTCCCGAACCGGTGGTCCCGGCGATCAAGAGATGGGGCATGTCATCCAGGTCGCTGAAGATCGACCTGCCGGTAATGTCCTTCCCTAATCCTAAAGCCAGAGGGGTTTTTTGCTTGTGGTATTCAGCCGAAACAAGCAAATCCTTTATACATACAAGTGCGCTGTGCAGATTAGGCACCTCCACCCCCACCCTGCCTTTGCCCGGGATCGGCGCGATGATCCTTACCGATTGGGCCTTTATCGCCAGGGCGATATCATCGCTTAAGGCCTCGATACGGTTGATCTTTACCCCCGGGGCCGGCTCTAGCTCATAACGCGTGATTACCGGACCGCGGATTATATCCGTAACCTTGGCCGCGATCCCGAAATCAGAAAGAGTGTCTTCCAGTATCCTGGCGCTGGCCTCAAGATCCTCCTTCATCTGTTTTGTGTCCGGCAGAGGGGCGTCATCCAGAAGATCAACGGAAGGCAAATGATAATCTCCGATCTTCAATTCCTTGGATTTGACCTTAATCTCCTCGGCAGGGGCCTTTGTCTTGATCTGGATCTTGGGCCTGATATCCGGCATGAATATCTTGGGCTTTACGGCAGAGGCGGCCTGCTGCTGGGATAAGGCTTCTTTCCTTGGAGCCTGGCCCTTCCTGTTCAGTATATTTTGCCTGACCTTCACCAGGGTGGCGTTCTGCTTGCCGCTAAGGTTAAAGATGCCGGAAAAAAACGATTTCATCTTTCCGACGGTATTTTTAAAAAGCGAAGAAATAAGGATCTCGGTAACCAAAGCAAGGGAAAGTATGATAAAGGTGACAAAAATGATAAAACCGCCCAAGCGGCTGAAATACGTAGTTATAAAATTGGAGGTAAGCGCCCCCAGGAAACCGGCGGTATGGAACCTCAGCGGGTCGTTGTTCAGATTGAACATGCCGATAAGCGAGCTCAAAGAAACCAGGAGCACGAACATCCCTATAATGCGCGGGAGGCTCAAATAAGGCTTATCCTGCCGGAAATATTTTACCCCGAGAGAAATTACCAGGAATGGAATGATAAAGCTGGAGATATTGCCAAAAAGAAAAACAATAAACCCGCCGAGGTAAGCTCCGAATACTCCCAGCAGGTTTTTAGGGGGAAAATTGGGATGAGAGGTAAAGAAAATGAGGTCGGCGCGGTCAAACCGGATAAGGCTGGCTAAAATCATCAGCCCGATCGCTACTAAGATGACCCCTTTGACCTCATTCGCTCTTCTCTCTCTCACTTCGTGAAATTAGCCGTTATTGTTCAGCCTGTTTTTTGCTTAGGTTTATCCGTCCAAGCTCGTCTATCCCGATAACCTTGACCTTGAATTCATCGCCTACCTTCACCACGTCTTCTACCTTCTTGACAAAGGTATTCGAAAGTTCGGAAACATGCACCAGGCCTTCTTTGCGCGGGGCGATCTCTACAAATACGCCAAACTGCATGATGCGTTTTACCTTGCCGAAATAAACCCTGCCCACCTCAACGTCGTCGGTAATCGCCCTGATCATCTTGATCGCATCGTCGGATTTGGAGGCTTCGGTAGAGCCAACCAGCACGGTACCGTCATCGTTTATATCGATGCTGGCGCCTGTGGCGGCGATGATCGCCTTGATCGTTTTCCCGCCGGGACCGATAAGCTCACCGATCTTCTCGGTATTGATCTTTAAGACGTCTATGCGCGGAGCAAAGCTGGAGAGCTCCTCCCTCGGGCTGCCCAAGGCGGTGCTCATTTTATCAAGTATGAAGAACCTGGCTTCCTTTGACTGCGCCAGGCACTCCTTAAGCAGTTCCAGGCTGATACCTCCTATCTTAAGGTCAAGCTGCACAGCGGTAATTCCCTGGCGCGTGCCGGCTACCTTAAAATCCATATCGCCGAAATGGTCTTCCAGCCCGGCAATATCGGTCAAGATGGCCGCTTTATCACCCTCTTTGACCAAACCTAAAGCCACGCCGCCAACCGCGTCCTTGATCGGTACGCCTGCGTCCATCAGGGAAAGCGTGGCCGCGCATACCGAGGCCATACTGCTTGAACCATTGGATTCCAGTATTTCAGAAACAACCCTTACGGTATAAGGGAATTTTTCTTTTGAAGGGAGCACCGCCAAAAGGGCCTTTTCCGCCAGCGCCCCGTGCCCGATCTCGCGTCTCCCCGGGCTGCGCACAGGCCTTGTTTCTCCTACGCTGAAAGAAGGGAAATTATAATGAAGCATAAAGGACTTCTTCTTCTCTCCCTCCAGGGATTCGATGAGCTGTTCGTCTTCGCCCGTGCCTAACGTGGTTACGGCCAGGCTCTGGGTCTGACCGCGGGTAAAAAGGCTTGAGCCGTGCGTGCGCGGAAGCACGGATACCTCGCAGCTGATCGGACGGATCTCCTTGAAAGAACGCCCGTCAATGCGGACATTCTCTTCGGCGATCATCTTGCGCACCTGTTTCTTCTCCACTTCGTGCAGGCCTGCATGGATATCCGCGGCCAGGAACCCTTCGGTAGTCAACTGCGCATCCAGTTCCTTGGTCAAGGAATCCACCGCCTCTTCGCGCTCTTCCTTCTTGCTTAATTTATATACCTGGCTTAACTTCGCCTGTGAAAGGGACTCTATTTTCTGCATCAATACCGGATCGAGCAATTTAAGTTCAACTTTTGCCTTTTCTGTTCCATAGAGACGGCAAAACTCCTCCTGCATGCTGAGTATTGGCCTTAAACTCTCCATCCCGAACTTCACCGCTTCCAGGTATGTCTCTTCGGATACTTCCTTGGCTTTCGATTCAAGCATCACCACGCCACCTTTGTTCCCGGCAACCACTACCTCCAGGTCGGCGTTCTCAAGCTCGGCATAAGTAGGGTTCAAAACAAGCTCGTTGTTTATCCTGGCTACGCGGCAGCTGGCCAGCGGGCCGTTAAATGGTATATCCGAAATGGAAAGGGCGGCGCTTGCCCCGATCAAAGCCAGGACATTCGGGTCATTCTCTCCGTCACTGGAAAGGACTATCGCGATAACCTGCACCTCATTAAGGAACCCTTCGGGGAACAGCGGCCTTATGGGCCGGTCGATAAGGCGTGAGCCTAATATCTCGCGTTCCGAAGGCCTGCCTTCACGCTTGAAGAACCCTCCGGGGAACCTGCCGGCGGCATAAGTCTTTTCCTGGTATTCAACGGTCAAAGGAAAAAAATCCTGTCCTTCTTTTATCTCCTTGGACATGCAGGCGGTGACCAAAACCACGGTTGCGCCATAAGTAACAGTGACTGCGCCGTTGGCCTGCTTGGCGATCCTGCCGGTCTCTAGAATAAGGTCGTTCCTGCCAAATTTAATCTTTAAACTTTTATTTTGCATTATTAACTCTTTCTTTTTAATAGGTGAAATGTTAAGGGGCCTTACTTTCTCAAGTTAAGCTTTCCCAAAACCTCTTCGTACTTCTTGAAATTCTTATCCTTGAGATATTTGAGCAGGCTGCGGCGTCTGCCTACCAATAAGAGCAGCCCGCGGCGAGAATGCAGATCCTTTTTATGCGATTTAAAATGCTCACCCAGGCTGTTGATCCTCTCGGTCAGGATGGCTATCTGGACCTCCGCGGAACCGGTATCCCGGGCGTGCACCTTAAAATCATTAATCAACTTCGCTTTTTTTTCTTTTACCAAAACCAATTTTCTTCCCTCCCTTTCTAATTCGGAATATTATACGATAACTCGCCCGGCAAGTCAATGGATTTAATGAATATGCCGATAAGTTCCTGATATTATGAATATTTTACCATAAGAATCCGCTTATGCAACTTCAATTTCTCGGATTTTTTTGCGCAGGGATTTCTTTTCGGAATGCCTCCTCTTCCCTTCAAGGATCCTCAACTTCAGCCTCTTCGGCATCTTGCGTCTCTGGCGCATTGCCTTGGCCTGGAGGGATCTCCTGCGCAGGGCATCCCGCCTAAATGCCTCTTCTATCTTGTCCAAAAGGATGGACCTGGCCAAACTGCGGTTGAGCGCCTGGTAACGCTGGCTCTGGCATTTTACCTCTATACCCGTAGGCAGATGTTTAAGATAGACGCAGGTGGAGGTTTTATTGACATTCTGGCCTCCCGGGCCGCTTGAGCGGATAAAGCTCTCTATAACATCCTCTTCGCGCACCCCCAGATCGCGCATCTTTTTTCCCAAAGATCTTAAACCCCCGGCAAGCTTGGCCACAGAAATATCTCCTACAACCCCTCCGAGAGAAGGCTCGAATCTATCTTCTTGATCAGGGCATCTATCTCTTTGATGATAGGCATGGGAAGCATTTTTGAAAGTTCCGTCTCCTGTTTCAGGGCGCGCAGCTGGCCCAGGATCCTCCTGACAGTCGCCTGCTTCCTCTTTTCCCGGGCCTCCTCGGGATCCATCTCCTGCCGCTGCCTGATGATCACCCCCAGGCTCTTTTTCAACTCCCGCGCGTCCCTTCCTTTCTCAAAGATTTCCTTCTTGAGGCTATTATAGTCCTCTTCGTCCAGCGCCTTCTTGTTCTTCGCCTGGCGCAGGATATCCACCGATTCATAACTGGGGATATTAGCCGGCGGGTTGTCCTGCGCGGAATCCCCCTTCAGATACTGCGGCTCCTCTTTCTCCAGGAAATAGTAGGATTTGAGAAGCTTCATAGCCGTCTGTTTGCGGATGCCTATTTCACGGCTTGCGTAAGTATCGAAATTCACATAACCCCACTCCTTGTACATTTTGTCTTTCCAGACGGAATACAAGGAACGCCCAAGCTCTATCCATGAAGACTTGAACTTCCTGGCGCTGTCTAGGATATGATAACGCAAAGAGTTGCTGTCCAGGCCTTCCATCCTCTCCTCTATATTTCTCAATGATTTCGTCTTAGCCTCATCCATCCCTTATCTCCCGAATATATCCTTTAACTCTTTCTTATAATCCTTGAACTTATCGATCATGTTGCTTACTTTATTGGCCAGCTGCTCCGGCGATTGACTGACCAGGTTCTTCATCGCCGCCTTCAAGATCGCATTCTTTAGCTTCTCTGCGCTCAAACCGGGATTATCAAGCCTGGTATCGATATCAAACGTCAAATGCAGATTACCCTGGCTATCGGTAAAGAGATCAAGTGCGTCCTTGGCCAGGTCGAGCGCCGCCGCATTCTCCCCTTGTTCATATTCAAGCCCGGAAAGGTTGAAATCCGTGCTGATCTTCAAGGCATTATCCCTGGCCTTGAATGTCGAATCCAGGTTAAGCATCGCCGAAAGCAGTTTCTTATGCGAAATGAAATTACCGTAATATGCGGAAAAATTGGTTATATCCATGTCCTTCACCTCTAATTTCGCATCCATATCCCCGGCCGGATAATCGAGCCGGCCGGAAAAAAGTACATTCCCGAAAACTACCCCTTCCGGATTCATCATCCGGCAGCTTAGGTTGAAATTTGTGGCAAGGGATGTAACGGGAAACGAAACCTTGGAAATATTTATATTCAGCTTGTCAATGATCAGCTGGTAACCTTCCGTATTGATCTTCCTGTCGGTAAATATTATTTTGGCGTCCCTCACTTTAAGCCCCAACGGATAGATCTCCGGCGCCTTGGCGGAGGAACCCTGGGCAGTGGACGAAAACGGGAGGTTCAGCTTTCCGTCGGGCCCCTGCTCAAGGTTGATCACCGGTTCATTGATCGTTAATCCATGGATCACCACCTTGCCGAATGCCAGGGCGATCAAATCCGGGGAAAAAGATATTCTCTTGATATTCGCCAGATCCCCGATCTCAAGCTTTTCAAGTACGATGGTAAAGGGAAAATTCAGGCTTATCCTCCCCAGGCTGGCCCTTACTTTCAAGTTCTGCCGTATCTGCTTCTCGATAACCCTGGGCGCGTACACCCTTATCAGTACGCCTGCGGCAAAAAAAACAGCCAGCAGGATCATCGACAAAACCATTATGAACTTTGGCCATTTTTTCATCTGCGGGCTCCTCTCCTGCTCCGCGGCGGCCGCTGGAGGTAAAACCTAAAAATACCGACTAATCCAATACCCATATACGACCACAGGGTGATCCATAAGCCGGGCAAAACCGCCACCTGCAGAATAACTTTATCCAGGTCCGCCTTCAATATTTGGAAGGCTGCCAGGGAAAAAATAGCCACCCCCATGACCCCCGCCGACAGGTTTACCCACCTGTTCTTTTCCAGCGATAAGATCAACAATGCCATTATGACCGCCAATCCTGGCACCATCCAGATAAGCCAACTTCTCTTATGTATATCTGCGGATGCAGGATTGAATAACTTTACAATGCTGATCATAAGCTTGGCATCCGGACCGTTGGCCAGGATAGGAACCTGGAACCCGCTTATGGTCTTCAGGCTGACATATCCTTTACCTCCGATCAGCCTGGAGATGCCTCCGGCCATTTTCGACTCAACACCCACCCAGGGAAGGAAGAACGATACGCAGATCGTTATTGCGCAGAGCAGCACGATCAGGTTACATGTCTTATTCATTCCGGCCTCCCTCTTCTTTACCGGCGGAAAGTTCAAGGTCAAGAAAATCCTTCTCCATCGGCAGGCTCAGGTAAAGATCGGGGGTTTGATCTACCTCTATACGCGCCCCGCTTACACTGAAATCCAGGAGATGGCCGCCGCTTATCTTATCCCGGCTGATAAAATGCAGGTGATACCCTCCGGGGAATATGTTTTCACTGTATCCGGGACAGCGGAACCCTACTGCTGTTCCCTCTATGCCCCGCAATTCAAAAACCTTTTCTTCCTTCAGCGCCCGGCCTAATTCCGGATAGGGCTTGGCCTGCCGGGGAACGCTCCTTACCTTTACGTATTTGAAGCGTCCGCTGATCTTTACCGCGTAAAAGATATTCCGGGAATCCAACAACCCGTCTAAATAACGCCTTAACTGCGCATAATCCAGCTCGTTCTCTGCGGTAAATACCTTATCGGCGTCAAAAAAGGTAACCTGGGCAAAGGGTACCCCTGAAGCTTCGCGCAGTCTATAAACGTTCCCGTCGGCCTTCACCTGGTAAAAATTACCGTCCAGGGCCACCATCTCCCCTTCCAGCCCCTGAAAAGTCCCAAGACCGAAATCCCCTTTTTTCTTAAGTTCTCGCAGGTCGGTCTGCCCGTCATAGACGCCGGCGGAAAGCACCTGGATGGTTGAAGCCTGGAAAAGAACCTCTCTCTGCGGCAAATGGCGGCAGCCCGAAAGCAAGACAAAAAGGACCATGAAACAAAGGTGTCTTTTGTTTACCGGTATGCTCAACATGTGACGGATTCTATCCTGCTGCGAACTTCATCCCTTAATGACGCGAAATTTTCCGGCTTAAGCCCTTCGGTTTCCACCGCAGGCAGGACGATGAGCTTGGCAGAAACCCTCCCCTTGAATATCCAGCTTCCCTTGGGGATCGCATCCCGCGTGCCGATCAAGCGGATAGGCAGTATCGGCCTTTTTTCTTTGATCGCCAGTTTGAAAGCCCCGTTTTGGAATTCATTCATCTGGTCGTTTGAGCTGCGCGTGCCTTCCGGGAAGAATAACACGGACATATCCTTCTGCAGCCACCGGCTTGCCTGACGGTAGATCTCCTTGATACTGGAAAAATCCCCGCGCAGGAGCTTGATATGCCTGATCAACCCCAGGCACCAGCCGATGAACGGGACCTTGAACAAGCTTGCCTTGGCCACCCATTTAAACTGCATTTTTGTTTGATATAAAACGACGATATCGGCCAGGCTCTGATGGTTGGCGATAATCACGTAAGTCCTGTTGCGGTCTATATTATCCAACCCGGTGACCTTAAGGTCCCAGAAAGGGTTCAAGCCGATCACCGCATCCGACCACCAGAAGCATTGCGCATGCGTGAGCTTCTTCATCTTGTCAAAAGGAAAAAACAATATGCTTAAGACAAAGACCTCTAAAAAGAGCAGGACGGTCAAAAACCCGCTGCCCAGCCAAATTCCCACAGAGATGATTGCATTCATTTTATTGTTTTGACTATATCCCAAATAGGAGGGGTTGTCAACTTTAATGAGCTGCGGCCTGAGGACAAATAATCGAAAACAGGCCTGAGCGCGTGCGGACCACTCTCCATCAGCGGATTACCGCATGAGGACAGATCTGGTTGTAGGCGCAGTAGGTACAAGCCTTGTACTCCGGTCTTGCCGGATAGCTTTGCTGCCGTATCCCTGCGGAAACCTCGATTACATCTTCTTTAACCCCTTCCAGGTCGCCCGGGTCCAGCTTATGTCTGCCGACGATCCCTGACTCCAAAAAATATAGCTCTACGGCATAAGGCAGGACCCCGAATATATGCTGATAGGCCAGGGCATAAAGAAGCAGTTGCTTGCTTTCCTTGACCCGTTTATCCGCGTCCTTCCGGGTCTTGATCGCCGAGGTCTTGAAATCCATGATTACCGCCCCCTCTTCTTCTATGTCTATACGGTCAAACCTGCCGGTAATCTTATTGTCGCCGATTATAAAAGAAAAATCTTTTTCTATGAATTTAGTGGTTGACTTACGCTGCTGTTCATCTTTATAAAATCTGGCCAGGGCCTCCTTCCCCAGGCGGAAACGCTCCTCCTGATGGCTGGCGTCAAGGAATCCCTGAGGATCGAAGTTTTCCGCAAAGCAGGCCAAAAGTCCATCCAGGGGAAAATTTTCCCCGTTAAGCTTACGCAGCATATACTGGCTTACCGCTTCGTGCATTGCCCTGCCGTAGATTACTGTATGGTGCTCCATGATCGGCACGCGCAGTATATTCACATATTTGTATTTCAATGGGCAGGTCAGATAATCATCGATCTGGTAATAGCTCAAACTGATCAGCTTTCCTTCCGGGATCTTCTGCAGGCTGCGCCCGGAGGATTCTTTGGCCGGCGCAAAACGCCTGATACTCTCGATAGCCGCGGTTTTCTTCTTCCGGAGTTCATCTCCGGGATTCTTCCCCAGGGCCTCAAGCACGAACTGGCTGACCTTACGCAGCCTCTTGCCTCCGTAATCCTCTGCGCTGGTCAGGTAGAGTTCGTTTTGCGCGCGCGTCATTCCCACGTAAAAAAGCCTGCGTTCCTCCTGGACATGGAAATCACCGGTAGGCAAAACTTCCTTGATCAAGGCGTCGGGGAGCTCGATCTGCTGGGAACGCCTGGGGAGGGGGAACTTACCCTGCACCAGGCTGACCAGAAAAACTACTTTGAACTCCAGGCCCTTGGCCTTATGGATAGTCAGTATATTCACCGCGTCCTGATCCAGGTCCGCCTCGACTGTCGGCGGATCATCCCCCGACTCGATAAGCAGGTTAAGGTGCCTGATAAAACTGATTACCCTGTCCTCTTTTGCCACCAGCTCAAAATTACGCACCTGGTTGAAGAACTTTGCGATATTCTGGATCTTGGTCTCTTTTTCCATTGTCGGCTCATGCGTCAGATATTTAAGGTAGCCCGTATCGGTAAGGAAGCTGTAAAGCAGCCTGCCGGTTGTCTCGTCGCGGGAGATACGCAGGAACTTCTCGATGTCCGCCAGCACCGCCTTTATCTTTTCTTTTGTCTCATCCTTCAGCCGGCTTAACTCCGGTATGTTCTCCAGGTCGCTCAACACGTCATAGAGCGGCCGGTTCCTCCTGCGGCTGAAATGGTTGCACAATGTCAATTCCGCCAGGTCCACCTTATACACCTCCGAACTGACCAGGTAATATAAGCTCAAGGAATCCGAAGGGCTGGCGATCACCCGCAGGAAGTTAATGCATATTTTTACCTCTTCCCTTCCATACAAGCCTTGATTTCCGCTGAACTGCCAGGGTATATTTAACATGTTCAGTGACTGAATAAAACCTTGCGCATCAGAATTAGAGCGAACAAGGATAGCAAAATCTCTATATTCAAACTTACCTAAACTTACTTTATCTTGTATAATCTTACCTACATTATCGGATTCGGAAGAATATGTATCGAAATGTAAATGTTCCGGTTTGGGTCCATCCTTGGTCAAACCCACAAGATGTTTATTGATCTTCGCTTTTATCTCAAAGCGTTCCGGGTTATTCTGCTGGATCAACTGGTAAGCGCTGTCCAGGATAGGCTGGGTTGAGCGGTAATTCTGGATAAGGGTTATCTTCTCTGCTGACGGATACTCCTGCATGAAATTAAGCACGTTACTGTATGCGGCTCCGCGCCAGCGGTAGATGCATTGATCGTCATCGGCGACAACCGTAATATTGCCGGCCGCACCGGCAAGGAGTTTTACGATCTGGAATTGCGCAAAATTCGTATCCTGGAATTCATCCACCAGGATATACCTGAACTGCTTGCGGTAGTTCTGCAAAACCAGGGGATGCTCCCGCAGCAGCTGCAGGCTCAGATAAAATTGATTACCGAAATCAACCAACCCCTCCTTTGCCAGGAGTTCCTGATATTTGACGTAAGCAGAAGCCACCTCCATTTGCAGCTGCGCCATCTCCAGCCTGGCATCATCGGCGGGAGAGGCCTTCGACTGGATCATAAAATCCTGCGCGTACTCCAGGTAATCCTTTGCCGAAACATCTTCGTCCTTTGCCCGGCTGAAAAAAGAGATCAGGGCTTCGATAAAACGCGTAGGTTCGGATAACGGCCGGTAATGGTCCAGGGCAAATTCAAAAATGTGCTCGCGGAAGAATACCGCCGCTTCCGGCTGGGAAAGCACCTTGAAATCCGGGCTTAAGCCCGCAACCAGAGCGTTCTCCCGCAGGATGCGGTCGCCGAAAGCATGAAAAGTAGATATCCAGATATCCGTATATCCGTAAGGCATCAGGATATCTACCCTCTCCTGCATCTCCTTAGCCGCCTTATCCGTAAAAGTAAGGGCCAGTATCTCATCGGTCTTAGCCAGCCCCTGGTTTATAAGCCAGGCGATGCGCTGCGTGATCACGCGGGTCTTGCCTGTCCCCGCCCCGGCTATGATCAAGAGCGGGCCTTCTCCGTGTTTGACCGCCTGGACCTGTTCCTTATTTAACCCCTCAAGCACTTTATCCATCGTTAATCACTGTTGATGACATGTATCATCTGGCATAAGCGGCCGTAATCGCGCATGTTAAAATTCATGCCCAGCCGCGGCAAATCAAGGAATTCCTCCCCCTGTACCTCTTTATCCGCCGGCGGACATGGACGTATTATACCGCCGGTCAGGATATCCTTGAACTCCCTGTTTATGGATCTCAACGTCCTGCCGGAGACCTCCCTGTTAAGCCTTAATATCGCCGAACCCGAAACATACCTTATGGAATGATAAACCCTGTAAAACCTCTCTATGTATTTTACGGCCGCATCGACCGATCCTGCGATATGCACCAGGTTTAAATCCTCATCTTTAATGAAACCGTTTTTAATCAGCTGTATTTTTACAAAACGCATCCAGGAGCTCCAGTAATCCGATCCCTTCGGTTCCATCAATACTATCGGACGGGGCCTGGCCTTGCCGGTCTGCATCAACGTGATCATCTCAAAACCCTCATCGAGGGTGCCGAAACCTCCGGGAAAAAGCGCGGTGGCGTCGGTCTCTTTTACGAAAACAAGCTTTCTGGTAAAGAAATATTTGAAATTGATCAGCCTGTCTTTTTCGTCAACATAGGGATTTGGCTTCTGTTCAAAAGGCAGCCGGATATTCAAAGCAAAATCCTTGCCCTGCAGCGCTCCCTTATTGCCCGCCTCCATCACGCCGGGCCCGCCTCCGGTTACCACCATGTAACCTTTTGAGGAAAGCCTGCGTGAAAATTCTTCGGCCATCCTGTATTCACCCGACTTTATTTTTGAACGGGCAGAGCCGAAAATAATCACTTTCTTGAAATCCCTGTAAGGGGAAAAGATCTTGAAAGAATAACGTAATTCCTTCAAGGCGTTGTTTACGAGTTTAAGGTCCCCCCTGTCCCCCGACTCCCTGCCCAATTTAAAACTTGTAGTCAGTATTTCGCGCAGCAATTCCTCTGTGGCCGGGCAAACGGATAGCTTGATCAAATCATTTATCAGTTTATCCGCTGACCGGTCGCCGGTATCATATGGCCTTGGAATCCTTGTCCTCATTTGACAAAACCCCGCTTACGCAGCTCATCTCCTGCCCGCAGGCGAAGATCCCCCTGCAGCTCTATAACGCCTTCCTTCACTGATCCCCCGGTGCCGAAACAACGCTTTAATCTGCCGGCCAGTTCCAGTAACTCCTCTTCATTTAAAAGCAACCCGCTGATAAAAGTCATCCCATTTCCCTTGCGCCCCTTCTCGTAACGCAGGCGGACTCCGCCGGCGTGACTGACGGCTGCGCTTTTCGTCTTTTTGCACACGCAGCAGCCGACTGCCTGGCCGCACTCCGGACAAATGGCGCCCCGGGAAGTGGAATAGACCAAGCCAAAACCAGGCATATCAAGCTCCCCGGCCGGAGGCCTTTTTTAAGTCGTTGATAAAACCTTGAGGGACTTTATACCCCAGATCTTGCGCCTTATGCACGTCTTCCCAGCTTTTATCGTAATTCTTCTTCAATAAATAAGCTGCCCCGCGGTTGCAATAGGCCTTGGCGTATTGGGGATTCAATTCTATCGCCTTGGAGAAGTCGGAGACGGCCAGGTCGGGATCGTCCTTATCGTAATAAACGCTGCCGCGGTTGTAATAGGCGCTAAGGTAATCCGGGTTTATTTCTATAGCCTTGGAGAAGTCGGAAACGGCCAATTCAAGCTTTCCCCTTGCATGATAAGCGATACCGCGGCTGTTATAAGCCTCAGAATTCTTGGGATTGTATTCTATTGCCTTGCTGTAGCTGGCAACGGCCAGCACAAGGTCATCTTTATTATAATAAGCGCTGCCGCGGTTGTAATATGCCCTGGAATATGAAGGATTGAGTTCCACGGCCTTGGAAAAATCGGAGATGGCCTGTTCGAACCTGCCCTTGATATGATAAGCGATGCCGCGGCTGTTATAAGCCTCAGAATTCTTGGGGTCAATTTCTATCGCCTTGCTGTAATCAGAAATCGCCTGGTCAAGCTCTCCTTTTTTATGATAGGCAATGCCGCGGTTATTATAGGATTCGGCATATTTGGGGTTCAGCTCTATCGCCTTGCTGTAATCAGAAATCGCCTGGTCAAGCTCTCCTTTTTTATGATAGGCAATGCCGCGGTTATTATAGGATTCGGCATATTTGGGGTTCAGCTCTATCGCCTTGGAGAAGTCGGAGACGGCTAAGTTAAGCTCGCCTTTATCATAATAAGCGTTCCCGCGGTTGTAATAGGCATCGGCCTGCCGGGGATCCGTCTCTATGACCCTGGAAAAATCGGAGATGGCCGGATCAAGCTCCTCTTTATCATAATAAGCCTTCCCGCGGTTGTAATAGGCGCTAAGGTAATCCGGGTTTATTTCTATAGCCTTGGAGAAGTCGGAGACAGACTGTTTAAGGTCTCCTCTCGTATAATAAGCCCTCCCGCGGTTGTAATAGGCATCGGCCTGCCGGGAATCGATGGATATAACTTTGTTGTAATCAAAGATGGCCTGGACAAGATTATCTCTGCCCTGATAGAAAACCGCGCGGTTATAATAAGCCTTTATATATACCGGGTTTAACTCTATGGCCTTGCTGTAATCGGAAACAGCCTTCTCTATCTCTCCCTTTTCGTGATAAACGTTCCCGCGGTTGTAATAGGCATCGGCCTGCCGGGGATCGATGGATATCGCTTTATCGTAACAGGCGAGCGCGCTTTCATGCCTGCCGAGAGAATACAGGGCTACCCCCTTATTCAAAACCTCCGAAGCCTCCAGTTTCTTCCCTTCCAACGGAAGGCTCTTTTCCCCGGTCTCTTTCAGGAAAAGGGCCTCCAGTTCCGCTCTTACTGCCGCAAAATCTGCGTACCTCTTGGCAGGATCCTTCTCCAGGCACTTTGCGATAACAGGTGAAAGCGGAGAGCTTGAATACGGCACGCCTTTCTCTTTATGCAGCCTTTCATAATTATTCCTGCCGCTGCCGGTAAAAGGCAGTTCTCCCGAAGATATCATCTGGTAAAGAATTACCCCGAAAGAATAGATATCGCTTATTTGGTCTATATTGCCGTCAAATTGCTCCGGCGCCATGTAAGGAAGCGTACCGCAGACCGTTCCGTTGGCGCCCTTAAAAACACTCAGCTGCGAACCCTCGTTTTCCGGGGAAATTTCATTGAACTCCATTTCCTGCAGGAACCTCGCTTTTCCGAAACCGGTTATCTTAACGGTTTTATCCGCGGCGATCAGGATGTTGGCCGGCTTTATATCTCCATGGCCTTTGAGGCCTTTGGCGTAAGCGTGTTCCATACCGTAACAAAACTCTATGGAATATTTGAGGATACCGGACAAATCCAGGCTGGGCATATAATCATTCAGGGTATTCCTGCCCCCCTCGTCGGAAGGGACATAATCAACGACAATAAAAGGATACTCTTCTATCCGGATAAGCGCATAGGCTCCGGCAATATAGGGATGCCTTCCCAACCCCACCCAGATAAGCGCCTCTTTTTCGAAAGAAGACTGGTTTTGAACGGATGCCAGATATTTCCTTTGAAGCGTCTTCAAGATGCAGGGCATACGGTTAATATTGTCATAACAAACGCAGGATATCTCTGCATCCCCCTCCGTGACCCGGGACACCTCATAACGGCTGTATATTGAATCCCCGGCTTTTATCCCGCAAACCAAATCCGCAGCGCCGTCTTCCTTCGCCGGCGACTCAAGCTGGACATCCTTGACGGAAACGGCCAAACTGGTATTGCCCAGCGTGATAATATCACCGTCTCTTAATTTATCTTTACCGCTCAAGCGGAAATTGTTCAGGAATGTGCCGTTCGTACTGTTTAAGTCCTCGATAAAACAAAACTCCGCTTCCCGGCGGATCTCCGCCTGCCTTCTCGAGCAATAATCATCATAAGCGATCTTGATATCCGCCTCATCCCCCCTGCCTATCAATATAGAACCGCCGGGATTAAGAGAAAACTCTTTCCCTTTTAAAGGACCGCTCAAAACCAGAATTTTGAAGCTCTTCTCCGTATCCATCCTGCCTTCATGAAATATTTTTTAACCTGCCCCGGTTGCCTGCTGAGGCAAACCCCAGAAGCATAAACAAACAGGGCTGAACTTAGGAAGCTCAGCCCTGTCGGATACCCTTAAAAGCCTTATTACTTGGAGAATTTGTTATACAGCTTGGCCAGGATGAGCCCCCATATCCCGGCGGTAACAAAACCCCAGATGCCCAAAATGACGCTTCCTAAAATTGTCGGTGTATAGCCCAGATATACGCTTGCAGCCACGTCGCCCCAGGCATCCCCCCAAACGGAGACCGTATCGATCAGCCCAAGGAGAAGCATGCCGCATCCCCAAAGAACCCCGCACGCCAGACCAAAAGCCTTCACATTCAACTTATTCATACCGCACCTCCTTCGCTATGGCTATATTATCTCTTTTCGACAACGGGATTGCAAGTGATTTCTCCCGTCTCCTCACGGCGCAGCCTTGCTTAACCTGGAAGGAATGACTACTATCTCAACCCTCCTGTTCTTCTGTTTGTTCTCTGCGGTATCGTTCGGCGCCACGGGATGAAACTCGCCATACCCGTTGGCGGAAAGCCTCTGCGGAAGCACGCCGCCCTTATCGATGAGATAATGCAGCACCGCCAATGCCCTTGCCGAAGAAAGCTCCCAATTGGATTTCCAGCTGGAATGCCTGATAGGGTCGCCATCGGTGTGTCCTTCAATGGCTATGCTTAAATCGGGAATGTCCCGGTTCAATACCACGGCAACCTTCTCCAGCGTCTCTTTCCCGTCTTCCTTTATGCCGTCCTTCCCCGCGTCAAAGAACACCTCGGAAACAAATGTGATCACCAGGCCGCGTTCGGTCATCTGCAATTTAGCCTTATATTCCCCGATCTCCTTTTTAAGCGATTCTTCGAGGTCGCGCTTGGCCTGCTCCAGCCCCGAAACCTCCTTTTCCTTTTCATCCTGCAGTTGAGCGATACGCATCTTTAAATTCTGGTTCTCGATCTCCAGATCGTCGGCTTTCCTGATCTTTTGCATATAGCTGCATCCCGACATGGAGAAAACGACAAGGAACGCGGCAACAAGATACCCTTTTTTCATACGCACCCTCCTTTCGCTATAACTGTTCGAAATATCTATATACATACAACGAAATCCTGGCGATGAACCTCTTGGAAGGCCCACTGTTGGAATTCACATGCCTGGTCAACACGCAAATGAGAAAGTTTCCTTTGGGCGTAAAGACTATGCCCGCGTCATGGCATACGCCGTTCTCAAGCCCTGTCTTATGCGCCACCGGCAGGCCGGCCGGAAGCAGCCTGGGTATCCGGTCGTTCGTGCGCGTAAGTTTGAGAGTCTCCATGCATTCTTGAGAAATACGCCTGTTGCCGAGCCTCCCCCGGTAAATCTTTTCCAAGAGCACGGCCATATCGTCCGCCGTAGTATAATTCTCTATACCTTTGTCGCGCATACCATAATCGGCTATCCTCCTGGATAATTCCGTATGCTCCATCCCGAAAGATTTGAAAGAGGCATTCAGATAATCGATCCCGAGCAGCCCGGTAAGGATATTGGCGGCGGTATTGTCGCTGTCGCGGATCATAAGCTCCAGGAGCTTCTTGATACTGAAGAGCGAGCCTGCCGGCATATCCTTTAGCTCCCCCGATCCGGGGAGCTTATCCGTTGATCTAAGCTCGATATTGCGCCCGAGGTCGATCTTGCCCTGCCGGGCGGCGATAAAACAGGCGGCCATAATGGGCACCTTGGGCAGGCTGGCGGACGGGAACGGTTTATCTTTTGCGTACGAGAATTCGAGTCCGGAGTCCAGATCTTTGATGAATATGCCTGCCTGTCCCCTGAAATGCCT
>JAQUKF010000001.1:6462-41187 GCA_028719265.1 Candidatus Omnitrophota bacterium | reverse complement strand
GGGCCCGGCATTCCCTTACGGTACTCTGGCTGTAAATATAAGCGGTTGTTTTATCCTGGGGTTTTTGGTTTCCCTGTCCGAGAAGAAGTTTATGCTTGGTCCGGATGCGCGCATGCTGCTGATGGTCGGTTTCTGCGGGGCGTTCACCACGTTCTCAACCCTGATATTCGAGACCGACAGCCTGATCCGGAACGGCCAGGCGGTAAGGGCTTTCAATAACGTATTCCTCAGCGTGTTGCTGGGGCTTATATTATTCAGGGCAGGGGCTTTTATAGGAGAGGCGATATGAAGATTCCCGCGGATGGCAAGCTATTGAGGGTTTTTATAGGAGAGGCGGATAAATTCAACGGTAAACCGCTATATGAAGAAATCATTCTTTTGGCTAAAAGGAGCGGTTTGGCCGGGGCGACTGCGGTTAAAGGGTTTATGGGGTTTGGATGTAAAAGCCATATGCATACCTCGAACATCCTGAGGTTGTCCGAGGATCTGCCGGTAGTTATCGAAATAGTGGATAGTGAAGAGAAGATAAATCAGTTTATCCCCCAGCTTGACGCCATGGTCAAAGAGGGGTTGATCACGCTTGAGAAGGCGAATGTAATCATGTACCGTGCTTAAAGAACAGGAGAGATTAAAAATGCAGATGCAGAAGGATGTACATTTGACAGGTAAGGATTTAACGGCCATGGTGCAGCTCAGGCCGCAGGATGTAGGTAAATATGCCATCGTGCCGGGCCCGAAGGACCGGCTGGAAGTATTGATGAAAAAGATCGATAACCCCGTGCGCAACTTCTCTTTTATGGAATATACCATGTACACCGGGACATTCGAAGGGATCAAGGTTACCGGAATAAACGGCGGGAGGTTCTCGACAGACACTTCGATTACCACCGAGGTGATGTGTAATGCCGGGATACCGAATATTATACGCATAGGCACCTGCGGTTCTCTCGATGAAAATATCAAGGTAGGGGACCTGTTTATCGTAGATGAGATCATCCGCGGGGACGGGGTTACCCCGTATTACGTGGATGAGGATTTTAAGACTGCCAGCGATAAAGGCATATCCGACCTTTTATTCGGTATCGCCAAAGATATGGGGTTGAACGTGCACCGAGGTAAAGCCTGGACAACCGATGCCCTCTTGCGCGAGACGCGCCAGATCGTGGAGGCCAAACGGAAGGAAGGGGCCATGGCGGTAGATATGGTTTCTTCAACCCTGCTGACAATCTGCCAGACATATAAGATAAAAGCCGCTTCCATACTGGCGGTCAGCGACAACGTGATTACCGGAGAGATGGGGTTTATGAACCCGCTTTATTATATGGCCGAGAGCAACCTGATTAAGATCGCCCTGGAGGCGGTAAAGAAGATGGAAGGAAGATAATGAAACTGTCTCCGCTTTTCTGGCCTATAGAACTGAATGGCAGTTTCATCCGCATCCTTGATGAGACCAGGCTGCCGCAGAAGCTGGTTTACATAAAAGTAAAAGACTACCGTCAGGCATGCCGGGCGATCAAAGAGATGAAGACCCGGGCGGTAGGCCAAGTGCTCCTGGTGATGTACACCTTTATGTTGAGCAGGCGGCAGAAAATCGATTTAACCAAGGTGGCCGAGGCCATTAATGCCACTCGTCCTACTCTGGCGTTCAAGGTATTGACGGATATGGTCCTGGGTTGGGCGAAATCCGGCCGGCCCCTGGAGGAGAGTATAACCGGTTTCCTGAAAGCGCTTAAGGCCGCGCGCATACAGCAGGCCAGGGATATGGCCGCACTGCTTAAGGACGGCGACGTCATACTTACGCATTGCAATGTCAGCGGTTCAATGCCGTTAATCGCGGAGTTTGCCAGAAAAGAGGGGAAGAAAGTAAGCTTTTACGTTACCGAGACCAGACCTTATCTGCAGGGTTCGCGGCTTACCGCCTGGGAATTGATGAGACAGAAAATCCCCGTAACCATCATTACCGACAATATGGTGGCCTACCTGTTGTCGCTGGGGAAAGTAAATAAAGTTGTCGTCGGGGCAGACCATTTGGCACAAAACGGGGATATCGCCAATAAGATCGGAACCTACCAGATCGCGGTAGTAGCCAGATATTTCAGGGTTCCCTTTTATGTTCTTTGTCCTCCTCCTTCAAAGTTGAAAAGCGGCAAAGAGATCAGGATTGAGATCCGGCCGGAGAATGAACTTAAGGTTTACCAGGGATTGTTGCTTGCTCCGAAAGAGGTTAAAGCGTATTACCCGGCTTTTGACGTCACGCCGGCAGAATTGATCACCAGGCATGTTTATTTGGGGGTATGATTATGTCAGAGAAAGATTTGAAACTTGAGATTATCGAGGTCGGCAGACGGCTTTATGAGTCCGGGCTGGCGGTGGCCAAATCCGGGAATTTAAGCGTGAAGATCGACGATGAAAATATATTGATTACTGCCAGCGGCACTGCTTTGGGCCGGCTGCAGGAAGGGGATATAGTTAAAGTCAACCTGGATAAACCGGAAGCTGCGGGTTCGGTTAAACCAAGTTCTGAACTTCCCCTGCATATGCTGGTATATAAGAATTTTCCTGCAAGGGTGGTACTGCATTGTCATCCTCCTTTGATCAACGGGTATTTTGCGGTTACCAAGACGCTCAAGGCCATGAGTTTTGAGACTAAATTTTACCTGGGGGATATTCCGGTGATACCGCAGGAAACACCGACGGTAACCGTTCCCGAGCCGGTCATCGCCGCCCTAAAGAGCAATAACCTGGTGGTTTTAAGAAATCACGGCACGGTGGCGATCGCAGATAAGTTTGAGGAAGCCCTGGATGTTACTGAAGCCCTGGAAGAGGCGGTAAAGAGCGCTGCCTGTGCCCGCCTGTTCGAGAGAGGCATATTGGACAGTCTGGACTCCGCTTTAAGGGATGATTTTAAACGCGATGAGCCGGCTTACAGGATGTTTAGCCGGGAGCATATACAGGCGATCGTGGATTTGGTCAACAAGGATGAATTTATCGCCCAGAAGGGAAAAGAGCTGGATCTGACCTTACAACTGGCTATACGCATGGATGATTGCGACGATGTATTTAAATTCAGTTTTGACAAGGGGAAGATCGTGAGATTGGATCCTGACGTCGAGGCTCCTTTTGTGATATCCGCCCCCCGGCCAACCTGGGAACAGGTTTTTCTGGGCAAGCTGGATTGTTTTGTGGCGGTGACCCAGGGAAAGATGAGATTGAGCGGGCAATTGGGCCAGCTTTCTAAATGGTATGTTCCGTTTACTCGGCTCTTTTCCCTGTTTAAAGAAATAAAGATAAAATGAACTCCTATCCGCTTTTTATAAACGGACAATTCATAGAAACAGCCAAGAAGCAGAATATTATCAATCCTTCCACGGGCAAGGTGATTGCCGAAGCATCTTTAGCTTCCCCAAAGGAATTGGAGCTTGGTCTTGCCAGCGCCAGGGAGGCTTTTGATTCCGGCCCCTGGCCGCGCCTGTCATTGCTTGAACGCAGGGAGTTTATTTCCCGGATCGGCCAGGGCATCCTGGATAATGCCGCTGATCTGGCGCAGCTGGAAACATCTAACAGCGGCAAACCCATAAAGGAAACCACCTTTATGGATATCCCCTCCAGCGCCGAGGCATTTGAATTTGCGGCACATAATTTCATAAATTATCTGGCCTCCGAAGAGATCAAGGTTTGTGAAGATGCCAGAGCGAACCTGCTTCGTGAACCTATGGGGGTGACGACGCTGATCGTCCCTTGGAATTATCCGCTTTTGATTGCCTGCTGGAAGCTGGCTTCGGCCCTGGCTTGCGGCAATACGGTCATTTTAAAACCTTCCAGCCTTACGCCGCTTACCGCTCTGGAGTTGGCAAAGATTGTCCGCCAGGCAGGCCTTCCTGACGGGGTAGTTAATGTGATCAATGGAAGCGGTTCGTTGGTAGGGGAAAGTCTTTGCGCGGACAAGCGTATTGATATGGTCTCTTTTACCGGCAGCAATGAAACGGGTAAAAAGATAATACAGTATTCCTCCAAGAATGTTAAGAAGATGACCATGGAGCTCGGAGGGAAATCCGCCGGCATAGTATTTGACGATGTTGACCTGGATGTGGCGGTGAACAGCTGCCTGACATCTATTTTTCTTAACCAGGGCCAGATGTGCACGGCGATGTCGCGGATCTTTGTCCAGGAGGCTATTTACGAGCAGTTCCTTGCCGCATTTACGGAGAAGGCTAAACGTATAAAATTGGGTCCGGCGGAGGATTTTCAAACCCAAATGGGCCCATTAATCAATGATGCGCAGCGTAAAAAGGTAATTGCCGGTATAGAAAAGGCCAGGGCCGAGGGGGTTAAGGTTGTATGCGGCGGCAAAATACCTGATATCGCGGAGCTGAAAAACGGTTATTTCTTTGAACCTACGGTTTTGGCAAATGTGGGCGCCGGCGCGCATATATTCAAGGAAGAGGTGTTTGGTCCGGTGGCCTTGATCAATAAGTTCTCAAGCTCCGATGAAGCCGCCATCTTGGCTAACAATGCGGATTTCGGTTTAGCCGCCTGCATATGGAGCAAGGATTTGCCGCGGGCCAGGGATCTGGCCGGCAGGATAAATGCCGGGACTGTTTGGATAAATACTTACGGCATGTTTTACAACCAGCTGCCCTACGGCGGGTTCAAACAGAGCGGTTTTGGCAAAGAGCTGGGAAGAGAGGGAATGCTGGAGTACAGCCGGCTCAAGAACGTGATTTTGGATCAATCCCCGGAAGGGAAACCTTTAGTCAATTATTGGTACGGATTCTGATGGATGTTGTCAGTCTTTTAAAAGCAAGAGCACAGGAGCAAGGGCATAAACCTGCGGTCGTCTTTGGCCAGGAAAAAATTTCCTTTTTGCAGCTCAAGGATAAAGTCTTTTCGCTTGCCCGGGGGCTGCTTAAGCTTGGGGTCAAGCGCGGGGACAGGGTTGCCGTCTATCTGCCCAACTGGCCGGAGTATATTTACAGTTATTTGGCTATCTGGTCTATCGGCGCATGCAGTGTTCCCCTTGATTTTATGCTTACCGAAGATGAGATAATCTCATGCCTAGGGCATTGCGAAGCCAAAGTCCTGATAACCAAGCATAAAGCCAATATTTCTTTTGCCAGCCTTAAGTCGGCCCTGCCGGCATTAACTCACATAGTTTCCTGCCGTTCTGCGGAGGAGGGAACGCTAAGCTTCGAAGGGTTTTTGGGACAAGAGGCGGAATTCTCGGGCGGTGCGGGAGCGCCAGAAAAGGACGAGGCAATAGTTTTTTATACGTCGGGGACAACAGGTAAACCCAAGGGAGTGTTGATCAATTACCTGCAGCTTGACGCCCCTCCCAAATCAATGGCCTTCTTTGTGAACGCGGATTTGGGCCCAAAAGATACCACCATTTGCGCCCTTCCGTTTTCTCATTTGGGAGGTTTAATATATATCCAGAACACGGTCACCTTCGGCCTGACCATGATACTTATGGAGCGTTTTATGCCCCTGGATTTCCTGAGGAATATCCAAAACCATAAGGTTAATTTCTTCTGGATAGTCCCCTCGATGTATTATGCCCTTTTGCAGCTAAAGGAGTTTGAAACATTTGATTTATCCAGTCTGCGTTGGATCGTTACCTTCGGTGCCTCGAATTCCCCGGATGCCTTACGCAGGTTCCATCAATTCTGCCCGAAGGCATTTCTTCTGAACGGATGGGGCCTGACTGAAACCAATGCCCCTACCGTGGTCCTGCCGATGGGCTCCGGCAATATCGAGAGCGTAGGCAGGCCTGCCCCTTGGATAAAAGTGAAGATCTTTTCAGATGACGGCAGGGAGTTGAAGACGGATGAGGTCGGCGAAGTCGCGGTAAAAAGCTGGGTAGTTACCGACGGTTACCTTAAGGATGAAGAGCTTACCCGCCGGAGTATCCGTAATGGCTGGTTTTATACCGGGGACCTGGGAAAATTTGACGCGCAGGGATTCCTTTATATCGTCGGCAGGAAAAAAGAGATGATCAAGGTCGGAGGAGAAATTGTTTTCGAGCCGGAGGTCGAATCTGTCCTGTTGAAACATCCGGATATCGCCGAGGCCGCGGTAGTAGGAGTGGCCGACAAATTAAGGGGAGAGGTGCCTAAAGCCTTCCTGGTGGCCAGGAAGGAAGGGGTTATTCCAGACGAGGACCTGCGTTTCTTCCTGCGCCGGCATCTGGCGCATTTTAAGATCCCCCACCACTTTGAGTTTTGCGCAGAGCTCCCCAAAAACCGGACCGGAAAGATCGATAAAGAAAAACTTAGAAACCGTTCTTGAATAAACCATGCGAGATATCAAGGAGTTGAGCCTTAAGGAGTTGGAGGTAAAGTTGCTTTCCTGGGGGAAGCCGGGATATCACGCCAGGCAGGTATTGTCTTGGATCTACGGTAAAGGGGCCTATGAATTCGCCAAGATGAGCGATTTGCCGGTTACCTTAAGAGACCTGCTGACCGATGAGTTTTATATACTAGGGTTAAGACTGGAGGATTTGCAGCGTTCTTCCGACGGTACGGATAAGTTCCTTTTTGAGCTGAAAGACGGTAATTTGATTGAGGCAGTAGGCATCCCGGCCGCTAGACGCGTAACCGGTTGTATTTCCTCGCAGGCGGGATGCAAATTCGCCTGCTCCTTTTGCGCAAGCGGGCTTAAAGGGTTTAAACGCAACTTGACATGCGGGGAGATGCTGGATGAGGTTTTGTATTTAAAGCATAACTTGGAAAAGGGGCAGCTTACCCATATCGTATTTATGGGGACGGGGGAGCCTTTGGACAATTACGATAACCTTTTGAAGGCCGTAAGGGTGATAAATTCCCCGGAGGCTTTTAATATCGGCTCCAGAAAAATCACTATATCTACCTGCGGGATTGTTCCCGGGATAAGGAGGCTGCAGGGGGAATCTTTGCAGGTAGAGCTTTCCATATCCCTGCATGCCGCAGACGACAGCCTGCGCTCAAGGATAATGCCGATTAACCGTAAATATCCATTGTCGGATTTAATCAGGTGTTGCCGGGAATATAGCGAGAAAACGAACCGACAAGTTACCTTTGAGTATATCCTGGTGAAGGGGTTGAACTCGGATTTAGCGTCGGCCAAAAAATTATCCGGGCTTTTAAGTAGCTTGAGGCTGGCCAAAGTGAACCTTATTCCCGCAAATCCAGTCAACGGGTCAACGGAGAAGATGCTCCCGCCGTCCGAACAAGAGGTGTCGGCGTTCAAAGAGTATTTGTTTAAAACCGGGGTCAATGTTACTTTAAGAAAGGAGCGCGGGCAGGATATCCAGGCCGCCTGCGGACAATTGAGGCTGAAGCATGAAAAGAATTAGTTTTTCTGTTTTTTTTGTTGTTCTGGTCGCCGCCTTATGCGGATGCGCACAACAGGAGATCAAGAACGCCGGCTCCAAAGGCTCCAACATTATTTGTTTTGGAGACAGCATTACTTTCGGTTATGGCGCCTCTGCCGGCGAGGATTATCCATCGGCCTTAAGCAAGATGGTGAAACTACCGGTGATCAATGCAGGTGTCGACGGAGATACGAGCTTTGCCGCCTTGGAGCGTCTGGAGCGCGATGTATTGAGCAGGGACCCGCGCCTGGTTATCGTTGAGTTCTGCGGTAACGATTTTTTAAAGAAGATCCCGCGGGAGACGACGGTCAATAATCTGAGTGAAATAATCGACCGTATCCAGGCGCAAGGGGCGATGGTAGCTTTAATGGATATCAGCGCGGGCATGTTCTTCAGGGAGTACCGGGCAGCCTTAAAGAAATTAGCCAGAAGGAAACAGGCGATATTCATCCCCGTTGTCCTTTATAAGATAATCACTAATCCCGCGATGAAGAGCGATTTTTTCCATCCTAACGCACGGGGTTATAAAATCATAGCCGGGCGGGTATACAAGGCGATAGAAAAATACATCAAATAGAATGAAAAAGACAACTTTGGCTCAGATGAAGGCTAATCGAAAAGGGGTGGTTTTCGAGATTGCCGCGGGCATGGGGCTGCAGAATAAGCTTATGAGCATGGGGGTTTATAAAGGACGGGAGATCGTTAAGATCAGCCATGTCGGCCTAAGGGGTCCGGTGGCGATCAAGGTTGGCAGGAGCGTCCTGGTCCTGGGTCACGGAGTGGCGAGTAAAATAGAGGTTGAGGTACATGATTAAAAAGATCTTCCTGGTGGGAAATCCGAATGTCGGCAAAAGCGTGATATTCTCGCGCCTGACAGGGGTGCAGGTTATCTCTTCCAACTATGCCGGTACTACGGTTGAGATCATGCGCGGGTTCCTTAAGCTCGGCAGGCAGGAATTCGAGGTTATCGACCTTCCGGGCACATATTCTCTTGAGCCGGGTTCCAAGGCGGAGGAAGTTGTTGTATCGATGCTCAACGAATCCTCCAAAGAGGAGATAGCTGTTATAAACATAGTGGATTCCACTAATCTGGAGCGCAACCTGTACTTGACTTTACAACTGCTTGAGACCGGCCTGCCGGTAGTGGTATGCCTGAATATGTGCGATGAGGCCAAACACCACGGTGTAAGCATAGATACGGCGCTTTTGGGAGAGGCGCTCGGGATTCCGGTCGTCCCCACTTGCGCGGTAACAGGTTTAGGCATAAAAGCGCTTATTGAAAAGATAGAAAACGTAAAGATTGTCTCCAGGCCCAAAATAAGCCACCGGGAACGCTGGCAGGCGATCGGTGAGATTGTCGAGAAAGCGCAGCACTTGACGCATAGGCACCATAGCCTGCGCGAGCTGCTGGAGGACGCCTCTGTAAGGCCGTTCAGCGGGGCGCTGATCGCCGCGGGCGTTATTTTTGCCGCGTTCAAGATAGTACGTTTTATAGGTGAAGGCTTGATCAATTTGATCGCCGACCCTGTATTTGTTAATTTTTATCAGCCCTTTCTGGATAAGTTAAGCCTGGCCTTGCGGCCGGGAAGCTTTCTACATCATCTGTTGATCGGGGATCTGGTCGACGGCAGAATCGACTTCAAGCAGTCTCTGGGACTGTTGACCACCGCGCCCTATATAGAGTTTGCCATGGTCCTGCCTTATATAGTTGCCTTTTATCTGGTTTTGGGGCTGCTGGAGGATATCGGGATCCTGCCGCGGTTGGCAATGCTTTTGGATAATCTCCTGCATCACATCGGGCTGCATGGTTTTGCGATTATACCGGTGCTCCTGGGACTGGGCTGCAATGTCCCTGGCATACTGGCCACGCGTAACCTGGAATCCAGGCGTGAGCGCTTTATTGCCGCTACGTTGATTTCCATCGGTATCCCTTGCGTAGCCCTCCAGGCGATGATCTTCGGCCTGTTGGGAAAGTCATCCGGGTTTTACGTATCCGGGGTATATCTTGTGCTCCTGGTTATCTGGGTGGTGTTGGGAGTAATCCTTAACCATACGGTCAAGGGATACAGCCCGGAGCTCCTGGTTGAGATCCCTCCGTACCGCCTGCCTTCATTCTCCACCCTGTGGAAGAAATTGTTTCTGCGTATCAAAGGTTTTATTATTGAGGCGGCGCCTCTGGTCCTTTTGGGAGTCTTGATAATCAATGTCCTGCTTTATTTTAAGCTGTTTGGTTTATTCACCGGGTTGTTTGAGCCGGTGGTCCAGGGATTATTCGGTTTGCCCAAGGAGGCGGTGGTTGCCCTGGTGATGGGGTTATTCCGTAAGGATGTGGCGGTAGGAATGCTTATACCGCTGGCTTTGAGCGTCAAACAGCTTTTTATCGCCGCCGTGCTCCTGGCGGTGTCCTTTCCCTGCGCAGCGACATTCGTGGTTTTCTTTAAGGAGCTCGGCTTCAAGGACCTGCTCAAGGCGAGCATGATTATGTGTTTGGTGGCCCTGGCTACCGGAGGACTGCTAAATTTCCTTATCCATTAATAAAAAGGCCGCAGGTGTCTTTTAGGAACCATATGCGGCCATTTTATTTATATTGTGCCGAAGAAGGGAGTTGAACCCTTACGAGGTTGCCCTCATCGGTTTTTGAGACCGACGTGTATGCCATTCCACCACTTCGGCAGAGATTTTTAGGTTGACCCCGTTAGAAATTATGCTATTATTGTTTTATTGTATTTCCAACGGGGTTGACGTTAAGCATTTTATATTCTAAAATAGCAAAGGTCAAGAAGATAAATTTAACGGGGCTGTAGCTCAGCTGGGAGAGCACTTGCATGGCATGCAAGGGGTCAGGAGTTCAATCCTCCTCAGCTCCACCAAAAATTTACGACAAGTAAATTTTTGGTGGCACTAAAGCGAACGTAGCGAGGCGGCAAGCCGAACAGTGAGCGTAGTGTCACCAAATTCTTCGGCAGGGGGCGGATGAGATCCGTCCTTTATGCTTTTAAGGCAGGCATATTTATTGCCGGGTTATATTATGACCACGTTTTATAAGTTGTTGACGCTGATTTGGGGCAAGGGTATAATCTAATTTACCATGATATTAGGCGGGCATATTTCGGGAGCGGGGAAGATTTATCAGACGCTGGATATCGCAAAATCCTTAGGATGCGATACCATGCAGATATTCAGCCGTTCTCCGCAGAGTTGGCGCAACGGCAGCCATCTTAAGCCCGATGACATAACCGAGTTCAGGGCCAGGCGCAAGAGATATAAGATCAACCCTGTTTTTATCCATATTTCTTACCTGATAAACCTGGCCTCTCCCGACCCCCGGCTGTATAACGGCTCCATCCATGCATATATAGAGGATATCCGGGAGGCCGATGAGCTGGGAGCGGATTATATCGTCACGCACATGGGTAGCCACAAGGAGACTTCTGAGGATGCCGGGATCAAAAGGCTGGTTAAGGCCTTGGATAAGGTATTAGATGAGACAAAAGGTTCGAAAGTCGGCATACTATTGGAGAATACTTCCGGAAGCGGCTCCTGGCTGGGCTACAGGTTTTATCACCAGCACAAGATATTGAAGGGATTGAAAGAAAAATCCCGCGTGGGTTTATGTTTGGATACAGCGCATGCCTATCTGGCAGGTTATAACCTGGCGACCAGAGAAGGGCTGGAGAGGATGCTCGGGGAGATCGAGGAGATGGCCGGCCTTAAGCTGGTCAAGCTGATCCATCTCAACGACGCAGCCGGGGAACTGGGTTGTCATCATGACCGGCATGACCACATAGGCAAAGGGCATATAGGGATTTCCGGGATGAAGAGGATAATAAATCATCCCAAGCTGAAGAATATCCCTATGATCCTGGAGACGCCAAAGAGCACCGCGACCAGCGACAAGGAGAACCTGGCGCTGGTAAGGAAGTTGGGGAGTAAATAAAATGTTTTATGATTTCAAGAAAATAGAAGAGAAGTGGCAGAAGATATGGCAGGATACCTGCGCCTTCCGCGCGCAGGCCGATCCCGGACGCAGGAAATATTATCTTCTTGAGATGTTCCCGTATCCTTCGGGCAAGATCCATATGGGGCATGTGCGTAATTATACCATCGGAGATGTTGCCAGCCGTTTCAAGCTCTTGCAGGGATACAATGTGATGCACCCTATGGGTTTTGATGCCTTTGGCCAGCCGGCGGAGAACGCGGCGATAAAAAACAAGACCAAACCGGATGTCTGGACCTATAAATGTATCAAAGAGATGGAAACGGAGTTGAAAAGGATGGGTTTTTCATATGATTGGGACAGGGAAATCTCTACCTGTGACAGCAGCTATTATAAATGGAACCAGTGGATATTCCTGAAAATGCTGGAGCGCGGCCTGGCCTATAAGAGGGCCTCCGGAGTTAACTGGTGTCCCAGCTGTCAGACTACCCTGGCCAATGAGGAGGTTGTTGACGGCGGCTGTTGGAGGTGCCATACCAAAGTAGAACAAAAAGACCTGGAACAGTGGTATTTGAAGATCACCGACTATAAAGAAAGACTGCTGGAGGATTTGGGAAAATTGAAACAGTGGCCGGAGCGGGTTTTGGCCATGCAGAACAACTGGATCGGTAAGTCCGCAGGCGTAGATATCTATTTCCGGCTGAAAGGCAGGGATGAGGTAGTACCTGTTTTTACCACCCGCGTGGATACGATCTTCGGCGCCACTTACATTGTCCTGGCCCCGGAGCATCCACTCGTAAAAGAGCTGATTAAAGGCAAGCCCGAAGAAAAAGAGGCGCTGCGTTTTATCGAAAAGGTATCCAAAGAAAGCAAGGTTGTACGTACGGCCGGCGACGTAAAGAAAGAAGGTGTTTTTACCGGCGCTTTCGCGGTTAACCCGGTGAACAACGAGGATATCCCGGTATGGGTTGCGGATTACGTTTTGATGGAATATGGAACAGGAGCGATCATGGCTGTTCCCACGCACGACCAGAGGGATTTTCTTTTTGCCAAAGAGCATAAATTGCCTATGCGCCTGGTTATTTCTCCGAAGGGCTGCGGCATGAGAGTTGAGGAGATGTCTGAGGCATACGAAGGGGAGGGGGTCCAGGTGAATTCCGCCGAGTTCAACGGGTTAACCAACCTGGAGGCGAAGGAAAAGATCGCTGTTTGGATGGAGAAAAAGGGGACCGGCAAGATCCAGACGCATTGGCGTTTACGTGACTGGTTGATTTCCAGGCAGCGTTTTTGGGGTACGCCTATTCCCGTAATCTACTGCCCTAAATGCGGGATTGTCCCGGTGCCGTACGAAGAGTTGCCGGTGGAGCTGCCGAAAGACGCGCCTTTTACCGGGGACGGCGGGAGCCCGCTGGGGAAAGTGAAGGAATTCGTACAAGTAAAATGTCCGCGTTGTTCGGGAGAGGCCAGGCGGGAGACGGATACTATGGCCACTTTCTTCGATTCCTCCTGGTATTTCCTGAGGTTTTGTTCTCCTGCATACGGCGATTCCGCTTTCGACGTGCAGGAGGCCAAATACTGGATGCGCGTGGACCAGTACATCGGCGGGATAGAGCACGCTATCCTGCACCTGTTGTACTCACGTTTCTTCACCAAATTCTTCCAGGACCTGAAAATGGTGGATTTCGATGAGCCATTTGAGAAACTGCTCACACAGGGTATGGTGCTCAAGGACGGAGAGGTCATGTCCAAGTCCAGGGGTAATATCGTGGATCCTGATTCGATGATCAAGGAATACGGGGCGGACGCCCTGCGCCTCTTCATTTTGTTCGCCGCTCCCCCGGAAACCGAACTGGAATGGGACCGGAAGGGACTGGAAGGGGCTTTCAGGTTCCTGAACCGCGTATGGCGCATACAGGAAAACCTGAAGGAAAAGGCGGATAGGTCTTTGGTAAAGACCATGCATAAGACGGTGAAGAAGGTGAGTGAAGATTTCAATGATTTCAAGTTCAATACCGCCATCGCCAGTCTTATGGAATTTACCAACGCGATTTATCAATCTGGCGCGGACAGGGATGTTTTCTCTAAACTTATAACTATGCTTAGCCCGATCGTTCCGCATTTTGCCGAAGAGCTCTGGCAGACCCTGGGCAATAAAGAAAGTATTTTTAAATCCTCCTGGCCCGGCTATGACCCGGAATTATTGATCGAAGAAAATATAGAGTTGGTAATTCAGGTTAACGGTAAGGTGCGCAGCAAGCTTAAGGTGTCCCGCAATATCCCCGAAGCCGAACTTAAGGAGCTGGCGCTCAAAGATGAGAAGCTGGGTCCCTGGCTGGGCGGCAAGAGCCCCAGGAAGGTCATCGTCGTTCCTCAGAAACTGGTCAATATTGTCGTATAATCCTCCGCCGGCTACGGCTATTATACTCCCAGCACGTCTTTAATATCGAAAAGCAGCCGTTTGTAATCTATGGGTTTTTCAATATATACGGTGATCCCGCTTTTTGCGGCGATGTGTTTGTCGATCTCTTCATGCTTTAGCGAAGTGGCGATAATAGGAGTTTCGGTGAAATCCGGGATGGCTTTTATCTCTTGAGCGATCCTGAACCCGCTCTCGTCGGGCAGGACCAGGTCTAACAGGATGCAGTCCGGTTTTTCTTGCTTTAGCGTCTCTATCCCGTCCCTGCCGTTGAAGGCAGTTGCTACCGCATAACCTGCTTTCAACAACTCTTCCCTGCTTTTCTTGACGATATTATAGTCATCGTCAATAATCAGTATTTTCTTGGGCATGAATCAAGTATACATCAAAAAAATACGGAATACAACCGGGCATTTCAGTTAGGTTCCATGAGTTTTGACGTCTATTGAAGGTGAGGAGGGTGCGATGTCCGACTTTACCCCGGAAGAAAAAAGAGTTGCCGTTTTTCTCCTGGCTGTCGCCTTCTGCGGCCTAACCTTGAATATCTTGGCCAAGTTTAACTCCGGAGTGAAAAAGATGATCTGTCCGCCAATGCAGTTAAGCAGGATCGATTTAAATAAAATATCCCTGGAGGAGTTGATCAAAGTAAGATGCATGCCTGAAAACCTGGCGCAGGGCATTCTCTCCTACCGCCGGCAACACGGTGATTTCAGGAGCCTGGAGCAGTTGAAAGAGGTGAGGGGAATAGGGGAGCGGCGTTATGAAAGGCTAAAAGAAATTTTCTTCGTAGAGTGAAGAGGCCGTTTGCCTTATTGGTACTATTCCATTGCCTGGGGATCGCCCTGGCCGAGCGGGTGAGGGTGGATTTCTGGATAATCTCGGGGTCGGGGGTTCTTATCCTGACCGCGGCATGTTTAAGTTTTAGGCACGGGCGTCTGACAACTATACTGGTTTTTGTCCTGTCTTTGCTTCTGGGCGCGTTGAGCTTGAAGAATTCGTTTATACTGCCCAAATACCATATCGCAAATTGCCTGCCTTATGGAGATAAGTCCCTTTACAGCTTGAGCGGGTCGGTAGAAAGCATCCCGGTGACGAGAAACGGGCGCAGCTCATTCGTTTTTAGAGTCCGGCAGGTACAGCTCGAAGATTTAAAATGGCCATCTTGCGGTAAAATACTGGTAAATACGGATTTTGCGCAGAAGCTGGATTATGCTCAGCGTTTGACCCTCATCGGTTCGCCTTGCAGAATACATGCTTTTTCCGCCTCCAGCCGTTCCTACCGGCGGTACTTATACAGGCAGGGCATTTATCGGTTGATGCGCATAAAGAGCAGTTTACAGGTTATTCCGGAAGAAAGAAAAGACGGCAATCGCCTCGCCCTTTTTCCCTTATGGTTGCGCGAAAGGATGGGGCGGATGATCCGGCGATATCTTCCCGAATTACCTGCGGCGGTGGTTTTAGCCATGGTCCTGGGGCAGAAGGATTCCGTCCCCTGGCTGGTCAATGATCTTATGGTCAAGTCCGGGACCGTGCATATACTGGTAGTCAGCGGGTTCAACGTGGGCATCGTGGCATTCGTTGCCAATCTCTTGTTCAAGACTGTGCGCATCCGCCGTAAAATGCGGATCATCTTTACGATAATCTGCCTGCTTGTTTATTGCCTGGTTACAGGCGCAAGCAATCCTGTTGTCCGCGCCACGGTTATGGGAATTATATTCTTGGCAGGATACCTTATAAAAAGGGAGGCGGATATATATAATTGTCTTGCCTGCGCCGCCATGTTTATACTCCTGTTTAGTCCGGGACAGCTTTTTGATATCGGTTTCCAGCTTTCTTTTTCCAGCGTGTTGGCGATCGTGTATTTTTACCCGAAGATAAAGTCGTTTTTGCGCCTGGATAACTGTCGATCGGCCATATTAAAATTCATTTCCGAGGGGTTTCTGGTTTCTTTTTCCGCCTGGGCCGGGACAATAGCGATTATCGCCTGTAACTTCCGCATGGTCTCCCCGTTAACCGTTCTGGCCAACATATTCATTGTGCCGTTGGCTACCCTTATTACCCTCTGCGGCTTCAGTCTTCTTTTATGCGGTTCTTTTTGTCCTTTGCTGGGAAGTGCGTTTGGCTCAACCGCTTCGGCACTGGTAAGCCTGCTTTTGAATACAAATGTCCTAATGGCGAGAATACCGGGCGCCTATTTCTATTTTTAGGCCTTGTGAAAACCCGTATATAGCACAGCCGTCATATCGGAACGCCGGATATGTATGGCTACAATACCCTCCCGTTTTCCCTTTGACAAAGCCAGCCGGCTATGATACCTTATACTATTATGCGTCGTATAATATTGAGCCTATTATTTGTTTCCATCTTATTTATCCAGCCGGCATATCCGTATTGGATTTGGACCCCAAAAAGCGGCAAATGGGTCAATCCCAAGAATATGCCTAAAGATAATCCAAAAGAGCAGTTTGCTTACGCAAAATCATTTTTCGATGTCAGTAAATACGAAGATGCCAGGCGGGAATTCCGCAAGCTGATCAAGACTTATCCTAAATCCGCCGAGGCCGCGGAAAGCCAGTATTATCTTGGTTTAATAGAGGAGGCTCAGGGTAAATTATACGAAGCTTACCAGGCCTATCAGCTGGTAATAGATAAATACCCATTTAGCGAGCGCATCCAGGAGGTTATCGAACGGGAGTATAAGATTGCCGAAAAATTCATGACAGGAGAAAAACGCAAGGCCTTCGGCATAACCCTTCCCGTGGAAAACCCCGCGATCGAGATATTCGGCAAGGTAGTCGAAAATTCCACCTATGGCCCCTTGGCGCCAAGGGCACAGTATAAATTGGGCCTGGTATTAAAGGAGCTTAAGCGTTATTACGAGGCGGAGGACGAATTTAACAAGGTGGTTTCCCGTTATCCGGACAGCGAGTGGGCCTCCGCGGCGAGATTCCAGATTGCCTCTTGCCGCTCAAGCCTTTCCAAGGGCCCCTCTTATGACCAGGGGGCGGCCCAGGAAGCAAAGCAGCAGTTTGAGGAGTTCGTGAAGGAGCACCCGGACGCAGTGCTTTCTCTTGATGCCGAAAAGAACATCGGCCAGATCAGGGAGAAGGAGGCGCAGGCAAATTACGATATCGCCAGGTTCTATGAAAAGCAGAGGGAGTTTAAGTCGGCCAAGATATATTATAACGACCTGATAGATAACTACGCGGATAGCAAGTGGGCGGCTGAGGCCGTCGCCAGGCTGCAAATAATGGAGCTAGAAAATGAAAAGTAAGATTGGTTTATCGTTGTTTGTTTTATTCTGCGTATCCTCCATTGCCCTTTCCGGATGCGGCTATACTACCCGTTCCATGCTTTACGGCAAATACAGTACGATATACATAACCCCTTTCCTGAATAAGGTGGATGTGACCCAGGAGTCATATACCGCAAACAAGTACCGTATTTACCGTCCGATGCTGGAAACGGATATCACCAAGAAGGTAATCAACCGTTATCTCTTTGACGGCAACCTCAGACCGATAAAAGAAGGAGAGGCGGACCTGGTCTTAAAAGGAGAGCTGGTGGAGTACCGCAAGGATCCTTTAAGCTATACCTCGGATAGCGAGGACGTCACCGAATACCGCATCAATATTTACGTCAACTTGGCCCTCTGGGACAATAAGGAGAACAAGATACTCTGGGAAGAGAAGAATTTCAACGGCAATTATTCCTATTTTGTCAAGAGCTCCATGGTGAACCCGGGGAATAATATTGTAGTCTCCGAAGGGGCGGCCGTGAACAATGCCATAGATGACCTGGCCCGCCGGATCGTCGAGCGTACAGTCGAACAATGGTGATATGGTCTATTTACTTATCGGCCAGGATGCCCAGGCCAGAGAAACCCAGCTTAAGAAGATAAAACAGGAATTCCTTCCGAAAGAGCTTCAGGATTTTAACCTCGATACATTATACGCCAAAGAAATATCATTGAAAGATCTTCAGGAGAGATGCCTGGCTATCCCCTTAAAAAACGCCAGAAGGATTATTGTGATCAAGGGGGCGGACTGCCTGAATGATGCCTGTCGCAGTTTTATTCTCGGCCGTCCCTCGCAGGCGGATAAACACCTGGTGATGGTGCTGGTGTTTGAACGTTATGACTACCAGGATGATTTTATAAAAGGCTTATCCCGTTATGCCAAGGTCATGCGTTTTAGAGAGGCGGTGAAACCGGACACGTTCGCTTTAAACCGGCAGATCGAGTTAAGGAATTCCGATTCCGCCTTGAGGATATTGGGACAACTTTTGAAGAATGGCGAGGCCCCCGAGCGTATCCTGGGGGGATTGCGTTATGCCTGGGAAAAACAAGGTGTCCGTAATTTAACGGCAAGGCGCAAGCTCAAGATGCTCCTTGGCTGTGACGTGGAAATAAAGACGGGCAGGTTGAAAGCTGCCCTTGCGTTGGAAAAACTGGTTGTCGGTTTATGCGGATTTACCCAGGCGTCGCATTAAGCGGGATTTTTTCCGGTTGGCCATTCCAGGATGGATGATGTTCTTTTTGGCCGCCTTGTCCAGCTGGGAAAAGACCTTGCTGATGAATTTCTTGGCTTCAACGGAATCTTTCTTGGCGAGCAATTCCTGGAATTGCTTTATGGCTTTTTTGAGTTGAAGCTTTGCTTTGACATTACGGGTATGCCTTCTTTTGTTTACGCGATTGCTTTTTAATGATGTTCTACGCCTTGGCATTTATTCTCCTTACCCAGAAGGGTGTGCCGGCCGTTAATTTCAGGCCGGGTATTTGCCCATGAAGGGCTCACCCGCGTAATCCCTTGCAGGGAGCGGGATATCAGTTAACTTTACAAGCGTATATTAAAGCATAATTAGTTATTTATGTCAACAAGCAAATATTCACTAGGCAGTCATAACCGGATGGTCGCGCGCTCGGCGACCGTGATCAGCCTGGCCACCCTTATCTCGCGCCTCCTGGGATTCATAAGGGATATGGTCATTGCCCGTCTTTTCGGGGTTTACCTGTACGCCCAGGCGTTCGTTATCGCCTTCCGCATACCAAACCTCTTCCGGGATTTTGTCGGTGAGGGTGCTTCCAATGCCGCAATCGTGCCGGTATTAAGTGAATACAGTATTAAGCGTTCAAAAGAAGAGTTCTGGGAGCTGGCGAACCTCCTGCTCAATCTGCTGCTGGTCATATTGAGCGCCATAACCATACTGGGGATTATCTTTTCGCCATTGATCGTGCGCCTGATTGCTCCGGGCTTCATTGCGTCCCCGGATAAGCTGGAGGCGACTATCCGGTTGAACCGGATTATCTTCCCTTATATATTGCTTATCGGACTGGCGGCTTATGCTACGGCGGTGTTGAATTCGCTCAAGAATTTTGCCGTTTCGGCGCTAGCCCCCTGTTTTCTAAATATTTCCATAATCGTCTGCGCCCTGCTTTTTGGAGAGGGGATCAGGGGTTTGGCCAGCGGGGTCTTATTGGGAGGGCTGCTGCAGTTGGCCGTGCAGATACCTGTCCTGCGCAGGAAGGGATTTAAGGTGCGTCCGGTTATTAATTTTCACCACCCCGGCCTGGAACAGGTCAAAAGGCTGATGCTCCCGCGCCTGGCCAGTTCGGGTATCTACCAGCTGAATAATTTTGTAGATTCCGTATTCGCTTCCTTGATAACGATAGTAGGAGACGGAGGGGTGGCGGTGCTATATTTTGCCTACCGGCTTATCCAATTCCCCATAGGCATTTTCAGTAATGCTTTATCGCAGGCCATCCTGCCTACTTTCTCCACCCAGGCTTTGGAAAAAGAGAGGGATGAGCTTAAAACCACCCTTTCATGGGGAATACGCATGGTATTCTTTGTCATGCTGCCGGCAAGCGCGATCTTTATGGTCCTTGCCCGCCCGTTGGTAAGTACTCTTTTTGGCGGGGGAAGATTCGATCTTAATTCGAGCTTCTTGACCAGCAACGCCCTTCTTTTTTATAGCATCGGCTTATGCGCTTATGGCGGGACAAAATTGCTGCAAGCCTGTTTCTTCGCGCTTAAGGATACGGTCACCCCCGCAAAGACAGCTTTCTTGGCGCTTGTCATGAACATCGTATTTAATTCCATTTTAATGTTCCCGTTAAAGATAGGGGGACTGGCCCTGGCTACCTCTATCTCTGGAATAGCCACTTTCCTGGTACTTTTCTTTATCCTTGGGAAACGCCTGGGCGGATTCGGGGAGAGGAAGATATTTTTCTCTTTTTTACGCATATTCTTTGCTTCTCTGTGTATGGCGTTCGTCTCTTTTCTGGTTAACCGCGCCCTGAATCTCGGTTGGGCTTTATTTTGTGCGGCCATGTCATATCTCATATTTTGTTTTATTTTCGGCGTGACTGAACTAAGAGAGATTATACGCTGGCTGTCCTTAAGGAATTAGATATAACAACAAGGTCCGGAATAAGGATAAATCCATGGATTATTCGAAGGCACTGAAAGACAAGGTTTCTTCCGCCCCGGAGTCTCCGGGGGTGTATTTGATGCGTGACGCAGAAGGAGAGATCGTTTATGTAGGAAAGGCCAATTCCTTAAGAAAAAGATTATCAAGCTATCTCTCCAGGTTTTTGGATAACAAGACCCTTGCTTTAATGAACAGGGTTTCCGATATTGAATTCAAGCTGTGCCCTAATGAGGCAATGGCCCTTCTGCTGGAAGCCAGCCTTATCCGTAAATTTAAGCCCCGTTACAATGTTTCCCTGCGCGATGACAAAAGCTTCCCGTTGGTAAAGATTTCTTCCGGTGATTTTCCGGCAATAAGCATTACGCGCAAAAAATCCGACCCTTCCGCTAGATATATCGGCCCCTATACTAACGCTAAGCTTCTAAAGGAGGCCTTAAGGATAATCCGGCGCAGCTTCCCATACCGTTCCTGCCGTTCTCTCCCCAAAAAGATATGTGTATACGGAAGGATAGGGCTATGTCCGGCTCCCTGCGTACGCAGGCCCGGACGCAAAGAATATGCCCTAAACATCGACAATATCGCGTTGGTCCTGGAGGGGAGGGTGGATTTTTTGGTCCGCAGGCTGAGCCATCTAATGCATAATAAATCCAGCGAAAGGGATTTTGAGGCTGCAGCCGAGATACGCGACCAAATTTCCGTCCTGGCCGAGCTTGCCGCCGGATTAAGCGGGGTTAACCGCAAAAGCGAGCTGGAGGATTTGAAGAATAGGCTGGGCTTAAACAGGTTGCCCGAGCGCATCGAGGGGTTTGACATATCCAATATTTCCGGCCGCCAGGCGGTCGGTTCCATGGTGAGCTTCTGCCGGGGGAATCCGGATAAAAATAATTACCGCCGTTACCGCATAAGGTATATTGCGGGTATCGACGATTATAAAATGCTGGCAGAGGTAGTGCGCCGGCGCTACAGCCGCCTGCTCAGGGAAAAGGCGGCTATGCCGGATCTCCTGCTTATCGACGGAGGCAAGGGGCATCTTTTGGCTGCTTTAAAGCAGGTCAGGGGGCTGGGTCTTAGGCTGCCGCTGGCCAGCATTGCCAAAAAGGAGGAGCTTGTGTATAGTAGTGAAAAGGAGGGCGTCTTGAATTTTCCTTACGATACCCCGGCCCTAAACCTTATCCGCCGCGTACGTGACGAGGCCCACAGGTTTGCCCTAAGCTACCATCTGCTTTTGCGCAGGAAGGAGATGATCGGCAGGTGACACCATTTGCGGCCAAAGTGTATAAAGCGGTTTTAAGTATCCCCTTAGGTCAGGTGCGCAGTTATAAGTGGGTGGCGCGGAAGGCAGGTTCGGCGCGCGCCTGCAGGGCGGTAGGACAAATCCTCAAGCGTAATCCTTATCCTTTGATCATACCCTGTCATCGCGTGGTAAAGAGCGATAAGCATATAGGCGGCTATGCGTTCGGCAGCAGGCAAAAGAAACTTCTTCTGGATCTGGAAAGAGAGCTAGCTAAATGCCTAACTGGTTAAAAAGCGATCGGGCTTTTCAAAAAGTAAGAAGCCTCCTGTTTTATCTGAGCCTGTTTTTGTTCTTCTGCGGGCTGCCATTGATCCTGCTGTTTGCCTTAGGTTACAAATTCAACAGGAGTTCTTTAGGGTTCGTCAAAACAGGGCTTATCTATATCAAGACCCAGCCGGAAGGGGCCAATGTATACCTTAACGGCCAACCCCTTTGCGAGAAAACCCCGATGAGCATACAGGAGCTCATCCCCGGGGTTTACAGGATTACCTTGACCCTTACGAAATATTACCCCTGGAGATCGGAGGTGGACGTGGAGGCAGGCAAGGTCAGCCGTATAGACAAGGTAATCCTTTTTCCTTTGCGGCCGGACTTAGAAAGGCTGAACCGAAGCGGGTTTTCTTCTTTTCGTGCGGATACTGAAGAAGGGAAGATTTATTATCTGGATGAGGAGAACAGGATCGTTTACAGGTCGGACCTTGAGGGTAAGAATTTTGAGGATATCGCCAGCCTTCCCGATAAATTCGGCAGGATCGACGGTTGGGGAATATCCCCGGATAAGGACAAAATGTTTATTTTCAATTCCCGTCAGATCGGCGTGGTCTTTCTCGACAATCAGGACGATTATATGTACTCGGATTCCTCTATATCGCTGGATTGCCGCCGGGAAGAGATAATCAGGGTTTTCTGGCATTCGGATAGTTATCATCTGATAGTTCTGACCGATAAGCACGTTGCGGTGATCGAGGCCAGGGCGCTGGCCAGGGCGGTGAACCTGGTACAGCTGAATAAGGAAGCCAGGGAGGCATTTTACGACGACAAACGCCAGGTGCTTTATTTCAGCGATACTCAGAGGGGGTCCGACGGATCGCTTTATAACAATCTGTACAAGCTGGAGTTGAGCCCCGAGCTTTATTTACTGGAAAGGTTAATGAAAAAGGCAAATGAAGAAAGCCATAATTTTAAAGCGAGCTTTTGAGATTATTCCCGGCGCGTTATCCTGGGGCATAATCATCTCACTCATTGCGCTTTCGGTCGCGTATCCGGTCGCCAGCGCTATTCTGATCATCAGTTTTGATTTCTACTGGATTATCCGTACGATTTATTTGACCACGCTTTTGATCATGGCGCATCACCGCATCTCCCGGCAGAGAGGCAAGGATTGGCTGGGGCTTTGTTTGAGCCTGCCTGCCGGAAAAGGCTGGCAGGATTTATACCAACTGGTCATATTCCCGGTTTATAACGAGGGTCTGGAGGTCTTGCGTCCGTCGCTTGAGGCTTTAAGCGCCAGTCACTATCCTAAGGAGAAGTTTATCGTGGTCATGGCTTTTGAAGAAAGATCGCCCCGTGCTTACGATAACGCCTTGGCGCTGGAGAAGGAATTCAGCGCCAAATTTGGTTCTTATTTATCCACCTACCACCCGGATAACCTTCCGGGCGAGGGGCGCACCAAAGGCGCCAACGCCTCCTGGGCGGCCGGGGCAGCCAAAAAACTTATCGATGCCCGCAGGATCGGATGCGAACACGTGGTAGTATCCTGTTTTGATGCGGATACCTGCGTGGATCCGGAGTATTTCGGTTGCCTGAGCTATCATTTCTTGACTTCGGAGAAACCGCATCAGGCAAGCTATCAGCCGATGCCGGTCTATAACAATAATATCTGGCAGGCGCCGTCTTTCGCCAGGCTGGTTGAGATCAGCAGCTCTTTCTGCCAGATGATCGACAGCATGCGGCTTGAGAAATTCGTTACTTTTTCCAGCCATAGCATGAGTTTCAAGACGCTGGTTGAGGTAGGTTATTGGCCGACTAACATGATTTCGGATGATTCGGTAATTTACTGGAAAAGTTTTCTGCACTACAACGGCGACTACCGCGTAGTCCCCCTGTATATCACGGTTTCCATGGATGTGGCTTATTCCAGCAACATCTGGAAGACCATAGTCGTGCAATACAAGCAGAAGAGGCGTTGGGCCTGGGGGGTGGAGAATTTTCCCTTTGTGGCGGAAGGCTTTATGGAAAACAGGGAAATCCCTCTTTTAAAGAAGCTGAGGAGGTCGTTCAATCTCCTGGAAAGCCATGTCAGCTGGGCGGTTTGGGCGGTTATCCTGATGGTCATCGGCCCTCTGCCTATATTCTTCGGAGGCAGGTTGTTCAGCCAGATGGCTATCGCCTATAACCTTCCGAAGATCACGGGGTTATTATTCCAGTTTACCTTGTTTACCAGCCTTACTTGGATATTCTTGAGCTGGACAATCTTACCCCCAAGGCCAAAAGGCGTCAGCTGGCTTAAGAATGTGCTTTTGCTCCTGGAGTGGTTTTTTGTACCGGCCATCGTGTTGCTCCTCGGTTCTTCTCCGGCGATAGACGCCCAAAGCAGGCTCATGTTTGCAAGGTACATGGAATTTAATCCTACATTAAAAGGCAATAAAGTGCTATAATCTAGCGAATAATGGTTTTCCTGCCGGAGGGCCTTCCGCGGCCCGGTTTGTTTCTTTTGCCGGCAGGCGAAACTCATCCTTGAAGATACCTTGTGGAGGGTAAAATGGATATCAAGAAATTGATGCAGGAGATGGTAGCCAGAGGCGGTTCGGACCTGTTCTACCGGGCGGGAGGCACGCCGCGCCTGCGCATTGACGGCAAGATCGTACATATGGGAGACCATATCTTGAGCGTAGAGGATGTCATGCTCGCTACCCACCAACTGGCAAATTTCAAACAGCTTGATATTTTCAGGAACAAGATGGATGTGGATTTTGCCGTTTACCTTGAAGAATTCGGCCGGCGTTTCCGGGTGAGTATCTTCATGCAAAGGAATTGGCCTTCCATTGTCATCAGGAACGTGCGCAATCATATATCTACTTTTGAGGAGTTGAATCTGCCGGCGGAAATTTTAAAAAAACTTTCCCTTGAGACGCGCGGACTCGTGCTTCTGACCGGAAGTATGGGTAGCGGGAAATCCACGACTATCGCCAGCATGATAGAGTACATAAACAGCAATTCCAAGAAGCATATCCTGACTGCCGAAGAACCTATCGAATTTACCTTTGAGGACAAGCAGTCTATTATTAACCAGAGGGAGCTAGGGTTAGATGTCGCTTCTTATGCGGTGGCCTTGCGTTCTTTTACCTTGCAGAGCCCGGACGTGATGTTCATCGGCAATATCTGCGATTACGAGACCGTTTCCAGCGCGATTACCGCCGCAGAAACGGGAGTGTTGGTTTTAAGCACCCTGCATACGATTAACGCCGCCCAGAGCGTCGAGAGACTGATCAACCTTTATCCTCCCCATCAGCACCAGGAGGCAAGAAACCAGTTAGCGTCCTTGTTGAAAGGAGTAATTTCCTTGCGCCTGGTGCCTGCCAAGGACGGCTCGGGGCGTATCCCTGCTTATGAGGTCATGCTTTTGACCCCTACCATCAGCCGCCTGATCCGCGAAGGCAAGGTATGGGAGATACCCCAGTTTATCGAAGACGGGGCGATATTCGGCATGCAGTCATTCAGCCAATCTCTGGTCAAGCTGGTTAAGGACGGCAAGATCAGCGAGGAAGATGCAGCCGGCGCCGCGGACAATCGTGACGAATTCATATTGTCCCTCAGGGGGATAAGAAAATAAACCGGTTTTTTTCAGGCAAGATGCGGGTTAGATAAGGAGATATGTATGTTTGAAGAAATTAAAACAAGTTTGGATAATCTTGGGCAAAAACTCGAAAATTTAAGAGGTTATCTTTGACGTTGAAAACAAAAAACAACAGATAGACACCCTATCCGGACAGATGTCCGCAGCGGACTTCTGGGATAATACGGACCGGCCGAAGAAGATCGTTAAAGAGCTGAAGATATTAAAGGCGACAGTCGAGCCCTGGGATATGGCCTACAGTAAATACCGGGATCTCGCAGAGATCTTCCCGTTGCTTAAAGAAGATGACCGCCAGATGCTCCTGGATCTCAAGAATAATATTGACGGTCTTTTGGTGATAACGGATAAGCTGGAATTCCAGGTGCTCTTGGGAGGGCCGCTGGACAAGAACAGCGCCATCCTCAGTATTAATGCCGGGGCCGGAGGCACGGAATCTTGTGATTGGGCGGGAATGCTCCTGCGTATGTACAGCCGATTCGCGGGCAGCCACGGCTATAACGTCAGAGTTATCGATATCCTGCCCGGGGAAGAAGCCGGGATAAAAAATGTAACCGTTCTGATCGAAGGGGATTACGCCTATGGTTATCTTAAGACGGAACGCGGGGTGCATAGGCTTGTACGTATTTCCCCTTTTGACGCCAACAAGCGCAGGCATACCTCTTTTGCCTCGGTCGATGTGATCCCAGAAATAGAAGAAGATTTGGATATCAAGCTGGAAGAAAAGGATTTGCGCGTGGACGTTTACCGGTCCAAAGGCGCCGGCGGGCAGAGCGTAAATACCACGGATTCGGCGGTGAGGATTACTCATATTCCTACGGGAATTGTAGCGCAGTGCCAGAACGAGCGCTCTCAGCATCAGAACAAGCAGACTGCCTTGAAGATACTGAAGGCGCGCATTTACGAGGCACAGCAGGAAAAAAGGGATGCGGAACTGAAACAACAGGATTTGGATAAAAAGAAGATCGAGTGGGGTAGCCAGATCCGTTCTTATGTCTTGCATCCTTATAATTTGGTCAAAGATCACCGTACGGATTTTGAAACCGGAGACAGCGCTAAAGTGCTGGATGGAGGATTGGATGATTTTATCGAGTCCTTCCTGAAGTTAAACGCCACCAGGCAAAGCTTGCGTTAAACTTAAAATAATATGCTGGGATTGTTAAAGAAAATTATCCTTAAGAACAAACAGGAAACGATCAGAAGGAGGTTTCCGGGGGTAGGGATTACCCTGCATCCGGAGATGCCCAGCCCTTCGATGAACAAGATGGTTGAGCTGGCCAGGCTGGTCAACCTGGTGAATTCTCTTGAACCCAGGGTAAGCCGGTTTACCGACGCCGAATTGCGCGCCAAGACAGACGAATTCAGGGGACGCCTAAAGGATAAATCCGCCCAGGTGGAGCAAGAGCTGGAGGTCCTGCAGCAGGCGATGTTTTCGGTGGCCATTCCGGAAGAAAAAGAAAAATTGAAAGAGAAGCTTAAGCTCAGCCGCAACAGGATATTTGAAGATGTATTGCCCGAGGCCTTCGCCGTAGTCAGGGAGGCCTCCAGGCGAACTATCGGGTTAAGGCATTTTGATGTGCAGATCGCCGGCGGGATAATCCTCCATGAAGGGAGGATCGCCGAAATGTCCACGGGAGAAGGCAAGACCCTGGTTGCCACCTTGCCCGCCTACCTGAACGCCCTGTTAGGCAGGGGAGTGCATATCGTTACGGTCAACGATTACCTTGCCCGCCGCGACCGGGAATGGATGGGGCCGGTCTTTGAATTCCTGGGGTTATCCGTCGGAGCTATCCAGCATGATATGCCCGATGAAGAAAGGAAATTCGCCTATTCCTGCGATATAACCTATGGGACAAACAACGAATTCGGTTTTGATTATCTGCGCGACAACATGAAATATTCTACCCAGGAACTGGTACAGCGGCCGTTTTATTATGCCATTGTGGACGAGGTGGATTCGATCTTGATCGATGAGGCGCGCACCCCCCTGATAATCTCCGGTCCTGCCGAGGAATCCACCGAAAAATATTACACTGCCAAGAGGATCGTGAGCGGATTAACCGGCCGCCGGGTTACCGAAAAGGACGAGATCGACGCAAAATATAAAGGCGTGGATCTGGGGCAAGGGTTCGATTATATCGCGGATGAGAAAGCCCAGACCGTCGCGCTTACCGAAGACGGCGAAGTTAAAGCGGCCAAGTCCTGGGGGGTAGAGAGCCTGCATACCCTGGAAACAATAGAATACCGGCATCATACCATTCAGGCTTTACGGGCCAAGGAATTTTTCCAGCGGGATGTAGATTATGTGGTTAAGGACGGGCAGGTGATCATTGTTGATGAATTTACCGGCAGGCTTATGCCCGGAAGGCGCTGGTCGGACGGATTACACCAGGCAGTTGAATCCAAGGAAGGGTTAAAGATCGAACGGGAAAACCAGACATTGGCCACGATAACCTTCCAGAATTACTTCCGGATGTACGAGAAGCTGGCCGGGATGACCGGTACCGCTTTCACCGAAGCCAACGAGTTCAGGAATATATACCAGTTGGACGTGGTTGTTTTGCCGACGAATCGTCCGCTGGTGCGCAAGAATTACCCCGACCGTATTTATAAGACGGAAGAAGAAAAGTTTGCGGCCGTGGTCGAAGAAATTGTTGAGTTGTACAACGCCGGCAAACCCGTATTGGTAGGGACTATTACCATTGATAAATCCGAGACGCTTTCCGAGATGCTCAAGCGTAAGGGGGTTCCGCACCAGGTATTGAACGCCAAATATCACAAACTTGAGGCCGAGATCATCGCCCAGGCGGGCAGGTATAAAGGAGTGACCATTGCCACTAATATGGCCGGACGCGGCACGGATATTCTTCTGGGGGGTAATCCGGAATCGATCGCCAGGAACGTGGCCAAGCAGAAATTAAATCCGGAAGACCAAAACTACCAGGATGAATACAGGTTGATGCTCGAGAGATATCGTTCGGAGTGCGCGGTAGAGCACAAAAGGGTGGTGGATCTGGGAGGTTTGCATGTTTTGGGTACAGAGCGTCATGAGGCCAGGCGTATAGATAACCAGCTGCGCGGAAGGAGCGGCAGGCAGGGTGATCCCGGCTCTTCACGTTTTTATGTTTCCTTGGGAGATGACCTCATGCGCCTGTTCGGCTCGGACAGGATTATCGGGTTGATGGATAGATTAGGGCTGGAGGAGGGACAGGTGATCGAACATCCCTGGGTTACCGGTTCCATAGAAATTGCCCAGCGCCGGGTTGAGCAGCATAATTTTGAAATCAGAAAACAGCTCCTGGAGTACGATAATGTAATGAACAAACAGAGGGAGATCATCTATGGCCAGCGCAGCCAGATACTGGAAGGTCTTTCTTTAAAAGATAATATCGCCGGGATCATAAATAAACTTATCGAAGCGGCATTGCCGGTTTATAAACAACAGGATTCATTGACGATAGATGTCCCGGGCCTTATAAACGCCATTTCTCTTAAATTTGGTTTAGAGCTGGATACGCAGGGGTTTGAAGGATTAGGCGAGGCGGAGATCAAGGAAAGATTGTATGCGGAGTTGTTCAAGGCTTACGAAAGCAAAGAGAAAGAGATCGGTCCAGAATTGATGCGTAGCCTGGAAGGCATGGTTTTTCTGCAGATCATAGACAGCAAGTGGAAGGACCATCTATACGCTATGGACAGCTTGAGGGAAGGCATAGGCCTGCGGGCCTACGGCCAACGCGACCCCCTGATTGAATACAAGCGGGAGGCTTTTGAAATGTTCGGCCAGATGATAAGCAGTATAGAGGAGGAGGCGGTAGAGAATATCTTTAAGTTACAGCCTGCCAGGCCCGACAGATTCAGGGGTGTCTTTAGCTCTGTTCCCCAGGAGCTTTCTCACCCGGAGGCCGTTAACTTCCAGCCGCCGGCAGAGGCTAATGCATCTCAGCCCGATCCTGTTTTACAGAAGGCCGACCCAACGGCTAAGACCGTAAGACCGCAGCATGCCAAGGTTGGGCGTAATGATCCCTGTCCCTGCGGTTCAGGGAAAAAGTACAAGAAGTGTTGCGGAAAATGACCCCGGTTATCCTTTCTGTTTTATCTGCGGTCCTATTGTCCCTTTCGTTCTCCAGTTTCAACCTTTGGCTGCTTGCCTGGGTTGGCTTTATCCCCTTGCTTATTTCCCTGGAGAATGGTTCAGTGCTTAGATCATTTTTCGTTGCTTATCTATGGGGAGTAATTTTCTGGGTAATAACCATATACTGGCTTGTGCATGTTACCCTCCTCGGTCAGGCGATCTTGATCCTTTACCTTGCGCTTTATTCCGGACTCTTCGGCTGTCTGGTTTACCTCTGTCGTTCTTATCCTGTCCGGGTTTCATTGTTTTTTATCCCCGCCAGCTGGGTATTGCTGGAGTACCTGCGCAGCTATTTATTTACAGGTTTTCCCTGGGCGTTAATGGGGCTCTCGCAATACAGGAACCTTGCGCTTATCCAGATTTCAGATATAACCGGTTCCTGGGGGGTTTCTTTTCTGGTAATCATGGTTAATGCCGGAATATATTTTTCCCTCCGCAGGCGCCTGAAAAAAACGGATCTTCTTATCTGCCTTTCTATATTATTCCTGTCTGCGGGGTACGGTTTCTACAGGTTGAGCCATAGGCCGGAATTGCGCATGGACAAAGAATGGCTTAAGGTTTCTGTGATACAGGGGAATATCCCCCAGGAGTTGAAATGGGATAAAGGGTCGGCATCCGGCATATTGGATGATTATCTGGAATTGAGCCGCAAGGCCGCGGGGGAGGATAATCCGGGATTGATCATTTGGCCGGAGGCCTCTGTACCGTTTGTCTGGGGTGATCGTTTTTCCGATACGCAGTTCCGCAGGATCTTTTCTTTGGCTAAAGACTTAAAGACTGCTTTATTGGTGGGATCGCTTTCCCGGTTAGGCGTTTCTTATTTTAACAGTGCCCTGTTTGTAGATAAGTTCGGCCAGCCGGAAAAGATATATAACAAAATCCACCTGGTGCCTTTCGGGGAATTCGTGCCGCTCAAGGATGTTTTTCCCTTTTTACGTTCAATCGCCCCTATCGGGGACATAGAACCGGGTAGGGAGCCGGTTGTTTTTGCCAGTCCGGCGGATTTTTCCGTGCTTATCTGTTTTGAAGACCTTTTTCCGGAGCTGTCCCGGGAATTTGTGAAGAAGGGGGCTAGGTTCCTGGTGAATATTACTAACGATGCCTGGTATAAAAAGAGTAGCGCGCCTTACCAGCATCTTGCGGCTTCGGTTTTCAGGGCGGTGGAGAACCGCGTGAATCTTGTGCGTTCAGCCAATACCGGGATATCCGGATTTATCGACCCCTGCGGCAGGCTTTCTTCGACGGTCCAGGATAGAAGCGGCAGGCAGATTTTTGTCAGGGGGTACAATAGCAAGAATCTTTGTTTGCTTTCTCAGGGGCGTACGGTTTATAACCATTACGGGGATATATTTATCCTTCTCTGTCTGTCATTTGAGATTTACTCCGCAGTAATTTATTCCAGAAAGCGCCTCGCCGCGCGTCCTTTCTAATTATTTATTCTTTTCCAGGGGTTCCATGTGCACAACCACATCGGTTATGCCGGATATGGAGGATTTTATTGCTTTTTCAATCTGGTAGCTTATTTGGTGGGCATCGTCTATGTGCATGTTTGGGTTTACCTGGACATGCAGGTCAATATGTATGTCATCGATCCTGCCGCGGCTGCGTATTTTATGGCAGGCGCGCACCCCTTTGGTTTTTAAAACGATATCCGTGATCTTGCGGTCATCGAGGAAGACCGCCGTGTCGCAAAGGACATCGGATCCCCGCTTGGCTATTTCAAAAGCGGTAAAACCGATAAATAAGGATATGAGCATTGTTATCAGCGGGTCAACTATGGATAGCCCGGATTTTATCGCAACAAGAGAGCCGATTACCGAAAAGGATATGAAGATATCCGTCCTGGTATGCATGGAATCGGAAATCAGGATGTCGCTCTTTAACTCCCTGCCTTTTTTGTATTCGTAACGCATTATCCAGATATTGGCCATTAAAGTAACGAGCATGACCGCGAAGCTGCTTATATCGACCCGGGGCAGGATGGGATTGAACAGGCGGATCCACCCTTCCCTGATCAGGTTGAAAGCGACAATAAAAAGCATAACGGAGATGATCAGGGAGAAAAAAGTTTCGTATTTCTTGTGTCCGTACGGGTGGTCTTTATCTACCGGTTGACAGGCGAAATGGATACCCAGCAGGCCGATGAGATTGCTTGTCCCGTCAGAAAGAGAATGGAAACCGTCGGCAGCCATACTCGAACAGCGGCTGGTTAAGCCGTAGATGATCTTAGCCAAGGCTATCAGCCAGTTTAAGACAAGTATGACCAGCAGGATCTTTCTGATCTTATGATAATGATTGCGGATATCGGCCGTCATGAGAATATTGTATAATAAGCGCGGGTTTTTGCAAATTATTTCACCTTAGAACCGCATTACCTTGACTATTCCTAGCCAGATGATAAAATAACCGTATGCGTAAATTTAAATTAGTTACCCTGTTGTCTTTTTTTCTGCTTGCCGGATGCGCCAGCGTCGATAAATCCGATTTGGCGTATTGGTCGAAAATGCCCGACCTTGAGCCTTTCACGGAGGAGGACAGGGTATTAATCCTGGCTCCGCATCCTGATGATGAAGCTATCGCCTGCGCCGGAGTTATCCAGCAGGCTCTTGAGGCCGGCGCACGGGTAAAAATAGTCTATCTGACCAACGGCGACCATAACGAACTGGCTTTTATAGTTTATGAAAAAAGAATAACCATGCGCCAGGGAGAGTTTGTGCATATGGGCAAGGTACGCCAGCAGGAATCGATAAAAGCTATGGAGTTCCTGGGGCTGCCGGAAAACAACCTTGTATTCTTGGGGTATCCGGATTACGGGACATTCAATATATTCAGCCGTTATTGGCAGACAGATAAACCTTTCCGCGACCGCCTGACCCGTATATCCAGCGTGCCTTATAAGAACAATCCTTCTTATGGCGCCCCGTATTGCGGCGAAAGCATCTTGAACGATTTGACCAGGCAGATCCTGGATTACAAACCTAATAAGATATTTGTTTCTCACCCGGCGGATGTGAACGTCGATCATAAGTCGTTCTATTTATTCCTCCAGGTAGCCTTAAGCGATTTAGAAGGGAAGATTCTTCCTCCTAAGGTTTACCCTTATCTTGTGCATTGCGTGGGATGGCCAAAGCCCAGGCATTATCATCCGGAGCTTGAGCTTTATCCTCCGCATAAGTTTATCGGTTCGAAGATCGACTGGTCCAGGTTTGATTTGGGTTTCGACGAACTGGACAAAAAATACCAGACGATATTGTTTTACAAGAGTCAGACGCAATCCAGCGCTTTTTATCTGCTTGCCTTTGCCAGGGAGAACGAGCTGTTTGGGGATTACCCGGTCCTGGAGCTTTCTGCGCAGGAAAAAGGAGATAAGCCTGTTTCTTATTTTGGCGCATCCAGGATGTTTAAAGAGGTTTCCGGCGAAGAGGTGGCGCAGGTAGAGGGGGACGGCCAGGTCAGCTACGCGCAGGAGGACGGTTATTTTGTCGTGCGCGTGGATAAGGCCATGAGGCTTAGCAACAGGTTCGGCGTGCTGCTTTATGCTTTTGGCTACAGCAGGGATACGGCTTTTGCCGCGATGCCCAAGATACGCATTGTGACCTTGGGAAGGAAACTGAGGGTATTTAATGCCCGCAAGGGGGTGCTTAACTCCGGGGTAGAGCTTGAATTTGGAAATAAGTACCTGATTATAAAGATCCCGCTTGAGCTTTTGGGCAAGCCGGATTATATCCTGACGGCACTCAAGGCCTTCCACGGCAACCTGCCTATTGACGCGGTGGGTTTTCGTAAAATCAAGCTCAATAGATAAAAAAGGGGGGTATATGCTGGAGCTCAAGACGGTAAAGATAGATAAACCCGATGATTTGAATTTTATCCTGGGCCAGGCGCATTTTATCAAAACGGTTGAGGATCTTTACGAGTCTCTGGTTAATGTCCCGGGGGCAAAATTCGGAATTGCCTTTAATGAGGCTTCCGGTGCCTGCAAGGTTCGTTGCGAGGGCAATGACGCGGAGCTTAAAGAATTGGCGTGCAAGAACGCTCTTGAAATAGGTTGCGGGCACAGTTTTATAGTCTTTCTCAAGGATGCCTACCCGGTTAACGTTCTGAATTCCATAAAGAACATCCCGGAGGTTTGCAGCATCTATTGCGCTACGGCGAACGCCACGGAGGTGTTGATTGCCCAAAGCGGTTCCGGCAGGGGAATATTGGGTGTGATTGACGGATCAAGCCCCAAAGGCAGGGAAGATACTTCGGATATCGCCTGGCGCAAGGACCTGCTGCGCAAAATCGGCTATAAACTCTAAATTTCATTTGCAATTTAAAGACAGTTTGTTATAATTGCTTAATTCAAAAATAAGATGGATTCCAAAAAAATACGCAAAGGCCTGAGCCATTTCCTGGCGAGGGCGGGGTTAAAAATATGTTCTTTGATAGTAAAGGTCATCCCTGCAGCCTGCCTGTACAGGTTTGCCAGCGGGCTTGCCTCTTTTGCCTATTTCTTTGTAACGAAGCAAAAAAAAATAGCCCTGGAGAGCCTGCATATAGCTTTTGGCAAGGAAAAGTCCAGCCGGGAACTTGAGAAAATAGCCAGGGATTGTTTTGTGCATATGGCTAAAAGCGGGGTAGAGCTCATGTTTTTCTTCGATAAGCCGCATATGCTGGAAGGGAAAGTCGATATCCAGGGCCGGCAAAATCTAGATGCGGCGCTAAAACGCGGCAAAGGGGCGATCTTGGTAAGCGCGCATTTTGGAAATTTCCCCCTTCTTCTGGGACGCCTTGCCGTGGCCGGATATAAAACATGCGGTATCATGAGGCCGATGCACGATGCAAAGGTAGAAAAGATATTTTTCGAAAAGCGGAAGGCATACGGCGTGCGTACAATTTACAGCCAGCCGAGGAACGAATGCGTGAATAATACTATTGCCGCCCTGCGCAATAACGAGCTTATCTTTATCCCTATTGACCAGAATTTTGGTACCGGGGGAATATTTGTAAAATTTTTTGGCAGGCAGGCCGCGACTGCTACCGGCCCGGTAGTCCTTGCCCAGCGGACCAAAGCGGCGCTTGTCCCATGTTTCATACTAAGGCAGAAAGGGGACAGGCATAAGATAATTTTTGAACCGGAACTGGAATTAATAGAAGGAAAAGACGCCAGGGATACAATTTCGCTAAATATCCAGAGGCTTACTGATATTATTGAAGCTTATATACGTAAATATCCTGCAGAATGGGGATGGATCCATCGCAGGTGGAAAAGCAAGCCCGGTTAGAAGGAGGTTTCCAATGGCATGCGAAGAAAAGAAATGCTGCGGTATC
>JAQUKF010000001.1:0-6362 GCA_028719265.1 Candidatus Omnitrophota bacterium | reverse complement strand
GCCTCTTTTTTTACCGGAAGCTTATTTTCCGGATCAAGAAGCAGCAGGTTGAATACCTTCTTGGTTTTTCTATGCGCGGACTTCATTATTCTTTTATGCGGGACGCTCTGGCTGAAAATCATATCTTCCTGTTCTTTTACCCAGGCGTTCCTGGCAGGCTTCTTGCCTTTTATACTGGGGGATACGATAAAGGTCATCGCCGCGACAGCCGTCTTTAATAAAATACATTCGCGCATCAAGGCATTTCTCTATTAACCGCCTAAACGGCAAGAGTCCTGCTTTTGATCAATGAAAAGCCTGGTTTTTAAGCTATTCTCCCTGTTCCTTCTTTCCTTCTGCCTTGGGTTGTGTGCCAGGTCTTCAGGGATGGATGCGCATCAGGCCCTTTCCATCGGCATATTCTCCGCCTCTATACTCGGTACTCTCCTCTTTTGGGATTTCCGTTTAAGCTTCGCCTTCATCGGCACCTCCGTATTGCTGATGACCAGGACCATTGACCTGGAGCATGTCATTGAGTTTTCCTCCCTTGAGGTCATCCTTTTTCTGGTCGGAATGATGGTAGTTATCGGCCTGCTTAAGGATTCCGGCGTCTTTGCCTGGATAGTCAGTCTTATTTTGCGTATTCCCAGGTTGACCGGAAGGAGGTTTGCCATCATCATCGCGCTTATATCCGCCCTGCTTGCCTGCGCGATCGACGAGGTAACCTCGATCATTTTTATGGTAGTGGCGATCCTGGAGATCTGCGATTATTTCGAGGTAAACCCTGTCCCCTTCATCATAATTTCCGTATTGGCTACGAATATAGGCTCTTCGGCGACCGTACTGGGGAATCCTATAGGCATACTTATCGCTTCCAAATCGGGATTGAGTTTTGAGGATTTTATCGTAAAGGCTTTCCCGCTGGCGGCATTGTGCCTGGTAATCACCATTTTTATTCTCTTGTCCTGGTACAGGAAGCCGATTATTTTCCTTGACCAGCAGATGAAGAAACTGGGGGCCAACGAGATATTGGTCAGGTTGATCTCCGTGCCTCCGGAGAAAAGCCTTAAGATAAACCTCGGGATATTCGCGGCCATGCTGGTTTTTATATCCCTGCACAGACGCATGGAGATGATTTGGGGTTTACCCGCCAATACTGTTCTATTGGTCGTCCCGCTTGTAACCAGCGGACTGGTTATGATCTGGAAGCATAACAAGGCCAGGAAATATATCGAGAAGGATGTGGAATGGTGGACGTTACTTTTTTTCCTGCTCTTATTTGTCCAGGCGGGTACCTTAAAATATACCGGCGCGACCATCTTTATCGCCAAGCATATGTTGGCAGCCTGCGGTAACAGCCTGGGACTTCTGGTTTCGGCCGTTCTTTGGATAAGCGCGATCGGATCAAGCATACTGGATAATGTGGTCCTGGTGGCCGCTTTCATCCCGGTAGTCCAGGGGTTCCAAAGCCTGAGCATAGACCTGCAGCCTTTGTGGTGGGCTTTGCTTTTTGGCGGCTGCCTGGGAGGCAATATTACCCTTATCGGCTCTACCGCCAATATTGTGGCAATCGGGATACTTGAAAAAGAAAAGCGTGTCAAGATCAGTTTTTTTAACTGGTTTTGGGTGGGCTTGAGCGTAGGCTTGATTACCACTTTTGTCGTGACGATAGCATTGGTTTTCCTGCCTTTTTACGGTTAAGCCGGCTTGACAAAGCGGCGAATCTATGTTAAATTTAACCCTAATAGCAAGGAGGGGTAAGATGGTTTTAAGGAAAATGGCGCTCGTTTTTGTTCCTGCCGTTTTTATTACGGTAACTACTCTTATTGCCTTTGCTGCCGAGGAAGTTACGATCGGAGTTGAGAATGCCGTAACCGTTCCGGCTGGATCAGACGCATCTATCGCTTCCCCGGAAGTTCCCTCTCCGGAAGAAAACGATATCCAATGGGTTTGGGGGGAGGTGTCCGGAGTGGATGAGGCCGCCGGGACGATCACTTTGAAGTATCTGGATTACGAGACGGACCAGGAGAAGGAAATGCCCTTGTCCGTCGATGAAGAAACCTCCTTTGAAAATATCGGCGGGTTAAGCGAAATAAAGTTCAAAGATACCCTGAGCATAGATTATATGGTTACCGCTGACGGCAAGAATGTCGCCAGGAATATCGGTGTTGAAAGCCCGGATTCATCTTCTGTCGCCCCGCAGCAGGGAGAGGAAGAGACGGGTCAGTCTGGCCTGGAAGGTCCCGGAGGAGGATCCACAAGTGATCCGGAGCTGTCTGTGGAAGAAAATCTTGCGCAGGAAGGGGATGCCTCGCAGGGCTCTAGACTTGAGTAAATAGCGCCAAGCCTTTAAAAAATGATTATTATTCGTCAGGCAGGGCTTATAACCCTGCCTGTATTTTAGTATGCAGAATATAAAATTAGTTATTTTTGATCTGGACGGCACGTTAATTGATGCTTACGGGGCCATCTGCAGCAGTTATAATTATGTCATGCGCAGGATGGGTTTAAAGCCTAAAAGCCCGGCTGTTATCCGCCGGCTCGTAGGGTGGGGTGATATGAATCTGCTTAGGCCGCATGTACCGCAGGCAGATTTAAAAAAAGCTTTAAACCTGTACCGCAGTCACCATAAATTCAGCCTGCTCAGGCATGCGTACCTTTATCCTCACGCCGGGACGCTTTTGCGCAAGCTCAAAAAGCGGGGGTTAAAGCTGGCGGTGGCCAGCAACCGGCCGACCCGGTTCTCTTTGATACTATTGAGGCACCTGCGTATAGCTGAACTTTTTGACTATGTGCTTTGTGCGGATAAATTGAAGCACGGCAAACCTAACCCCCGGATATTGAACAAAATCGTTGAAAAATTTGCTTTCAGCAAACCGCAGGTTTTGTATGTAGGGGATATGGCCATTGACGCGCAGGCAGGAAGACGTGCGCATGTAAAGACGGTGATTGTATCCGGAGGCTCAAGCAGCTTATCCGAAATCAGGAAAGAGCGTCCGCTTAAGATCGTCGCCGGCATAAAAGACCTTATGGGGATTATCCGCAAGGATACGGCAGAGGTTTCCCTTGACAGTCGGCTTAATCGGTAATATATTAAGACAGGCATGAAAAAAAGTTTTAAGTTGTTCGGCTGTTTTGTCGCCTCCCTTTTGATATCGGGATGTTTTTCGTCGGGAACGATCCCGGCTGGCGGCAGGAATTTGCCGCAAGACCCGCTTAAAAGATACTCCGGCCATAAGGCCAGGATAGCGGTGAGCGATTTTGAATCGAAAACATCCGGTCTTAATACAGAGGTCAGCCAGGCGCTGAAAGAGTATCTAGTCAGTATCCTAACCAGTACCGGGCGCTTTGTTATCGTCCCTCCTTCGGAAACAGAGCTGATCGTCAGCGTAGGGATAATCGAGTTTGTCCCGGAAAATTCCGGCGGAAAATCCGGGATAGCCGGCGGCGGAAGCGCGGCAAGCGGTTTTATGGGTGGATTGCTTGGTACCGCCTTGAACAAAGCGACAATGCAGTTGAGCCTGCGCATAATTGAGCGCGGAAGCTCAAGTATCATAAGCAGCCGGGATATTCAGAGCCAGGCGGTGGAAAACCCCGGCAACAGGATAAGGACACCCCGTAATAAGTTCTTCAGGGGGACCTTGAGCGAATATGCCGGCACACCCATGGGTAAGGTCATTTATGAATGCTTGCTTGAGACAGCCCGCTATATAGTCTTGAACGTACCGCAGGATTATTACAAGGATTAAAAATGGGAAAAAGAAAACGCAGAGGAAAGCTTAACTGGCGTTCTAAAAAAGCCAACAAAGGCAGAAAACCCTGTTTAGGGTAATTCTCCGTATATGGTTTTATTTTGGGTTATTGTCAGCACCTTCATAGTCAGTCTGATATCCCTGGTAGGTATTTTCACCCTTTCTATCAAGGATGACCTCCTGCATAAAATTCTCTTCTGTTTGATCGGTTTCTCGGCAGGCGCCCTTATCGGAGGCGCCTTTTTGCACATCCTGCCGGAATGCCTGGAGACAAATAGCAGCGAAGCGGTATTTTCATACCTTATCCTGGGGATCGTAGCCTTTTTCCTCATGGAGCGCTATTTGCATTGGCGTCACTGTCATGAAGACAAGGGGTGCAAGATCCACGCCTTTACTTACCTTAATCTGGTAGGGGACGGATTCCATAATTTTATCGACGGCATGGTTATCGCCGCGAGCTTCATTGTTTCTTTGAGGCTGGGAGCGGTCACTACTCTGGCGATAATATTGCATGAAATACCCCAGGAGCTGGGTGATTTTGCCGTCCTGGTATATGGCGGATTCACCAAAAGGAAGGCCCTTTTATTTAATTTTGCTTCGGCGCTTATGGCGGTGTTTGGCGCGATAACCGGATATCTGATAACCGACCTGGTAAGGAATTTCACCAATTTCATATTGCCTTTTACCGCCGGAGGCTTTGTTTATATTGCCACCAGCGATCTTATACCGGAACTACATAAGGAAAACGACCTCAAGCGTTCCACCGCTGCTTTCTTTGCGTTCCTGCTGGGTATAATATTTATGGCATTAGTTAAGCATTTCTTGCCGGAGTAAGCCAAGCCTCAAGTCAAATTTTTAAAACCGTTTATGTACCCGCATCTTAAGGACCGTGATATTGGACGGTCGGCAGATTTATTATGCGTATAAAGGCGTTAGCGTTAATTTCCGGTGGGCTGGATAGCTTATTGGCCGCCAGGCTGATAAAGAATCAGGGGGTGGAGGTTGTCGGCATCCATTTCAAGATCCCTTTTTGCAAACGCGACGGCCGCAGTGGTTGTTCCGATATAGGGATAGAAGTGCTCCAGATCGATCTGGAAAATGATTTCCTGCCGCTTTTGAAGAACCCGCGTTACGGGTTTGGTTCCCGTCTTAATCCCTGCATCGATTGTAAGATACTTATGTTCAGCCGGGCAAAACACCTGCTTTCGGAATTGAGCGCCGATTTTATTGTTACCGGAGAAGTTTTGGGCCAGCGGCCGATGTCCCAGAATAGGCAGTCCCTGGAATTGATCAGGCAAAGGAGTGGATTGGACGATCTGTTGTTACGCCCTTTGTCCGCGCAGTTCTTCAGCCCCAGCCTGGCTGAGAAAATGGGCTGGGTGAGCAGGGATAAGCTCCTTGGTTTTAACGGCCGCATACGCACTCCGCAGATCCGGATGGCGGATAAGCTGGGTATAAGTAAATATGAGACGCCCGCAGGGGGATGCTTGTTGACCGATCCCTGTTTTTCCAGGAGGCTGGCCGAATTGCTGAAGTACGATGAATTGAATTTGCATGATATTGAGCTTTTAAAAATAGGCAGGCATTTTCGCCTGGATAAGAAGGCCAGGCTGGTTGTGGGCAGGAACGAAAGCGAGAATAATCTGCTTATGCAGATGGCCGCTCCGGGAGATTATTTATTCTTCCCGAATGAAGAGACGGCCGGGCCTACCTCTTTGTCCAGAGGAGTGATGGACGGCAGCCTTATTCGTTTATCTTCACAGATCACGGCTTCTTATTCTGATACCGCGGGACTGGAGAGGCTGGAAATATCCTATCGGAATATTCCCGATAGCATGGTTTGGGCGCATAAGGTAGATTGCCTGCCGAAGAGCGGATTTACACATTTATTGATATAAAGATCAATGAAAGAAGCGCTTCTTTATTCCAGGTTGGAAGCTTCCAGTGTGCGTTGCCGGCTTTGCGCACATAACTGTTTGATCCGGGAAGGGGATTTTGGTTTTTGCAGGGTAAGGCAGAATATCGATGGGGTCCTCTATACCAATAATTATGCCAAGCTGGTTGCCGCTAACGCAGACCCGGTTGAAAAGAAGCCACTGTATCATTTCCTTCCCGGCAGCTTAGCTTTTTCTATAGCCGGCGCAGGATGTAATTTCCGATGCGGGTTCTGCCAAAACTGGGAGATATCCCAACTTGGCCATTCCTTACCCGGGGGAGAGAATTTCACCGCCGGCCAAGTGGTTGCCTTGGCCCGGGAGAATGGCTGTGAGAGCATAGCTTATACTTATACCGAGCCCACGGTATATTTCGAATTTGCCCTGGAGACGGCAAGGCTTGCCAGGGAAGCCGGTTTGCATAATATATTTGTAAGCAACGGTTACATGTCTGAAGAAGCCGTTAAATTGCTTAAACCTTGCCTGGATGCGGCAAATATTGACTTGAAATTCTTCAGGGATGACTCTTACCGCAGGATCTGTTCGGGGCACCTGCGTCCGGTATTGGATTCGATCCTGCGCCTGAAAGAAGCCGGGGTTTGGGTTGAGATCACTACCTTAATTATCCCGAGAGAGAATGATTCGCCGCAGGAGCTCGCAGGGATAGCCAATTTTATCGCCGGTTTAAGCAGGGATA